>NZ_JAAGPB010000035.1:0-39111 GCF_017104585.1 Burkholderia sp. Ac-20392 | reverse complement strand
TGCGTCTGCAGGTGTGGAGTGTAGTGTGATTGCGGATGTTGTTTTTGTGATAAGTCGACGGACGCCGACATCTCCCCCGGGTTATACACCCTTTCCCTCCCCGACGCTCTTCCGATCCGCGAGCGCGCACAGCGGCGCGATGCGGCGTGCGACGTGCGGCAGGTCGGACGGTGGCGGCAGCAGCGACGCGCGTACGCCGCCGCATCCGTAGTGCCCGCACACGATCACGTGGTCGACCTGCAGCACGCGCACCGCGTACTCGAGCACGCTGGCGGAATTGTCGTCGTCGGGATGGAACAGGTTCGCGATGTTGCGATGGACGAACAGCTCGCCGGGCGCGCAGTGCGTGATGGTTTCGGCCGGCACGCGGCTGTCGGCGCAGCCGATCCACAGCACGCGCGGGTTCTGGCCGCGCGCGAGCGCGTCGAAGAAGCCGGGCGTGTATTCACGCGTTTCGCGGGCCCAGGCGATGTTGGCAACCAGCATGCTCTTGGGGCGATTCATAAGGACTCCTTTTTGATAAAGGCAAACGAATATCGGCAGAAATGACGCAATGGCATTCTTTCTAAATTGAAAGGTTTGGTTTCGACTGATATTAGGGGTATGCCCTAGCGCTTCGGGTGGGTTGAAACAATTTGTTTCAAATTGATTTGGCGTAGTGCATGGCGTGCACCAGTTCGCCGCATGACATGCACTGCGCGTGCCTGTTTCGGCGCAAAGGCCCGCATGACGGGGATGTCAGCGTGGTGCCATCGGCATGTCATCGATCGGAAAAGATTTCCGTCGAATTGGCCGGATTAATAGGAGGGCGGAAAAAATGAAATGGCCATTCGCGCAATGATTCGTGAATGGCCATGGTGAAAATTGCGCGTAAATGCGTAATCGGTCAGAACAGGTTGCGCCGGTCCGGATCGTGCAGCGGGTCGGGCGTTTTCTGCGTGATGCGCAGGATGCCCTGCGGATCGAAGTAGAAGCTGTACATCATGTACCAGACGTTGTCCTCGAGATACCGATAGGTCCACACCTCGCGCTTCATCAGCGGGAAGTAGGACGTCTCGACGGGGCGTCCGAAGTTGACGAGCACGTCGGTCTTCGTCCACTTGCCGATCTCTGCGCGATAGAACTCGTTCGGCTGCAGGACCTGGCGCACGTTGACGATCTTGTGGGCCGCATCGACGTCGGCCGCGATGGTGATTTCGCCCATCGGCTGGGTCGGCCACATCAGGCGCTTGCCGCCGCCGGGCAGGTCGTAGATCTCGCGCGGCGGGCCCATGCGTGCGACGATCGCCGACTCGTCCTGGCCGGCCTGGTATTGCTGCCACGGTTGCGCGCAACCGGCCAGCAGCGCGGCGGCGCTGGCGAGCAGCATCGGCAGGCGCGCGGAAATGCGAATGCGCATGGGGATTCTCCAGAATACGGAAACAAGTCCCGTTTTATCACGGACGGCGCGCGGCCGCGCATCGCGAGGAAAAAATCGGTGCGGATCGCCGGAAGCGCCGCGCTTGCGGGCGGCGGGGGCGCCGGCCTATGATCCGCGCTTCTCGGGCAGATTGAAGGGCAGGTGGCCGATGCAGGGGTGGAAGCGGTGTGCGCTCGCGTTGAGCGCGGGGTGGATGCTGGTGTCGTCCGCGTTTGCGGGCGGCGAGCCGGTGCGGATCGCGCTGATCGAAGGGATGTCGGGCCCGTTCGCGAATGCGGGCGCGGCGGTCGAACGCAACCTGCGCTTCGGCGTCGAGCAGGTCAATGCGGCGGGCGGCGTGAAGCTGCGCGACGGCGCGCATCCGCTCGAACTCGTGGTGCTCGACAGCAAGGGTAGCCCGGAGGAGGCGCTCGTACAATTGCGCGCGGCCGCGGATCGCCATATCGGGTTCGTCACGCAAGGCAACAGCTCGGCCGTCGCAGCTGCGCTCGTCGCGGCGCTCGACAAGCTGAACGCGCGCGATCCGGACAACCGGATGCTGTTCCTCAACTACTCGGCCGACGATCCGGCGCTGACCGGCGCGCGCTGCAGTTTCTGGCATTTCCGCTTCGATGCGCACGCGGGCATGCGGATGGCCGCGCTCGCGGATGTGATGGCGCGCGACCGCGCGCTCCGCAAGGTCTACCTGCTGAACCAGGACTACAGTTTCGGCCACGACGTCAGTACGCTCGCCCGGCAGGCGCTGGCTGCGCGGCGCCCGGACGTGACGATCGCCGGCGACGAATTCCACCCGATCGGGCGGATCAAGGATTTCTCGCCGTACATCGCGAAGATCCGCGCGAGCGGTGCCGACGCCGTCGTGACCGGCAACTGGGGCAACGACCTCACGCTGCTCGTGAAGGCGGCGCGCGAGCAGGGGCTGAATGCGAAGTTCTATACCTTCTACGGCAACAGCCTCGGCGCGCCGGCCGCGCTTGGCGATGCCGGTGTCGGGCGGGTCGTGGCCGTGGCGGACTGGCACCCGAACGCAGGCGGCGCGAAATCCGATGCGTTCTACCGCGCGTTCCGGAACCGTTTTCCGGCCACCCAGGACGACTATCCGGTGCGACGGATGAGCCTGATGATCGAGATGCTGGCCGCCGCGATGAACCGCGCGGGGTCGGCCGACCCCGTCGCGGTCGCGCGCGCACTCGAGGGCCTGTCGTTCGATGACGGCTTCCACGCATCGCGGATGCGCGCGCAGGATCACCAGTTGATCCAGCCCCTTTACGTGATGGAGATGGACAAGGTCGGCACGCCGGGTGTGCGCTTCGACAACGAGGGTTCGGGCTATGGCTTCCGGACGGTGCTCGCGGTGCCGGCGCAGCGCACGGAGACGCCGTTGGCCTGCTCGATGACGCGCCCGTGACAGGGGGCGGTAAGAACGGCGCGGAGTTGTGCTACAATGCGCGCCGGTTGTAAGTCACGGCACGGCCATTCTTCCGTGTCCGCCTGTTCAGTTAGAAAGGAAATCACATGTCTGTTGCAGATATCAAGAAGTCGGAAGTTGTTGCTCAGTTCGCCCGCGGTACCAACGACACGGGGAGCCCCGAAGTCCAGGTCGCACTGCTGACCGCACGTATCGTCGAACTGACGGGTCACTTCAAGACCCACGCGAAGGATCACCACAGCCGCCGCGGCCTGCTGCGCATGGTGAGCCGCCGCCGCAAGCTGCTCGACTACCTCAAGGGCAAGGATGCCGACCGTTACCGCGCACTGATCGAGAAGCTGGGTCTGCGTAAGTAATCGAGGCGATTGCCGCCAGCAAGATGCCTGTGTCAGTCCGCTGATACAGGCATTTTGTTTTTGCGCGGTGCGTAGCGTCACACGCACCGCAGGCTGTCCGGCACGGTTGTGCGGGGCTGCCGCAACGACTGATACCGGGGCAGGATTTGTGTCATTCCAGCGCGTCGCTGTACGAGCGCCGCGCTGGAATGGCATAAAAAACACACCTTGCTCCGGGTGATTCGGTCGGGACGCCGCCGCGCGGGATGGCCGGCGCGGCGAATGAAATGCATGAATTCAAAGGAGCAACCATGTCCATGTTCAACAAGGTCGTGAAGGAATTCCAGTGGGGCCAGCACAAGGTGCGCCTCGAAACCGGTGAAGTCGCTCGCCAGGCAAGCGGCGCCGTGATCGTCGACGTCGAAGACACCGTCGTGCTGGCAACCGTCGTCGGCGCGAAGTCGGCGAAGCCGGGTCAGGATTTCTTCCCGCTGACCGTCGACTACCTCGAGAAGACCTACTCGGCCGGCAAGATCCCGGGCGGCTTCTTCCGTCGCGAAGGTCGTCCGTCGGAACACGAGACGCTGACGTCGCGCCTGATCGACCGTCCGCTGCGCCCGCTGTTCCCGGAAGGCTTTTACAACGAAGTCCAGGTCGTGATCCACGTGCTGTCCGTGAACCCGGAAATCCCGGCGGACATCCCCGCGCTGATCGGCGCATCGGCTGCGCTCGCCGTGTCGGGCCTGCCGTTCAACGGCCCGGTCGGTGCCGCACGCGTGGCCTACATCGACAACGCGTACGTGCTGAACCCGACGCGTGACCAGATCAAGGCGTCGAGCCTCGACCTCGTCGTCGCAGGTACGGAACGTGCCGTGCTGATGGTCGAATCGGAAGCCGATCAACTGTCGGAAGACGTGATGCTGGGCGCCGTGGTGTTCGGCCACGAGCAAATGCAGGTCGCGATCGACGCGATCCACGAACTGGTGCGCGAAGGCGGCAAGCCCGAGTGGGACTGGCAGCCGGCACCGAAGAACGAAGCGCTGATCGCGCGCGTGACCGAGCTGGCACAGAACGACCTGCTCGCTGCTTACCAGCTCCGCGATAAGCAAGCACGCTCGACGAAGCTGAAGGAAGTCTACGCAGCAACCTCGGCGAAGCTCGAGGAAGATGCGCAGGCAGCCGGTACGGTCGCAGCCGACAAGGCAACGGTCGGCAACGTGCTGTTCGACATCGAAGCCAAGATCGTCCGTTCGCAGATCCTGAACGGCGAGCCGCGCATCGACGGCCGCGACACGCGCACCGTGCGCCCGATCGAAATCCGCACCGGCGTGCTGCCGCGTACCCACGGCTCGGCGCTGTTCACGCGCGGCGAGACGCAGGCGCTGGTCGTCGCGACGCTCGGCACGAAGGGTGACGAGCAGATCATCGACGCGCTCGAAGGCGAGTACCGCGAGCGCTTCATGCTCCACTACAACATGCCCCCGTTCGCGACCGGCGAAACGGGCCGCGTCGGCTCGCCGAAGCGCCGCGAAATCGGCCACGGCCGCCTCGCGAAGCGCGCGCTGGTCAAGTGCCTGCCGAGCGCCGACGAATTCGGCTACTCGATCCGCGTCGTGTCGGAAATCACCGAATCGAACGGTTCGTCGTCGATGGCATCGGTGTGCGGCGGCTGCCTCGCGCTGATGGACGCCGGCGTGCCGATGAAGGCACACGTCGCGGGTATCGCGATGGGCCTGATCCTCGAAGGCAACAAGTTCGCGGTGCTGACCGACATCCTCGGCGACGAAGATCACCTCGGCGACATGGACTTCAAGGTGGCCGGCACGGAACAAGGCGTGACGGCACTGCAGATGGACATCAAGATCCAGGGCATCACGAAGGAAATCATGCAGGTCGCGCTCGCGCAGGCGAAGGAAGGCCGCATGCACATCCTCGGCAAGATGACGTCGGCAGTCTCGGGTGCGAACACGCAACTGTCGGAATTCGCGCCGCGCATGATCACGATCAAGATCAACCCGGAAAAGATCCGCGACGTGATCGGCAAGGGTGGTTCGGTGATCCGCGCGCTGACGGAAGAAACCGGCACGACCATCGACATCTCCGACGACGGCGTCGTGACGATCGCAAGCACGAACAGCGACGGCATGGCCGAAGCGAAGAAGCGTATCGAGAACATCACGGCCGAAATCGAAGTCGGCCAGGTGTACGAAGGCACGGTTCTGAAGCTGCTCGATTTCGGCGCGATCGTGAACCTGCTGCCGGGCAAGGATGGCCTGCTGCACATCTCGGAAATCGTCAACGAGCGTGTGAAGGACATCAACGACTACCTGAAGGAAGGCCAGCAAGTGAAGGTCAAGGTCATCCAGACGGACGAAAAGGGTCGCGTGCGTCTGTCGGCGAAGGCGCTGCTGAATGAAGCAGCGGCGGCGTCGCAGTCGGACACGCCGCCGCAGCAGTAAGCGGGCAGGCGGACCAACGGCCGGCAGTGCGAAAGCGTGCCGGCCGTTTTTTCTGTAGCATCGTTGTGCGGCGCAGCAGCGCCGGCCGGGCGTCCATGCCGCGCGCGGGCGCGCCATCCGATTCCGATCCTGATCCTGGAGCGACCATCACCATGAAAGCCATCGAAATCACCGAATTCGGTGCCCCCGACGTGCTGAGGCTTGCGGAGCGTCCGCGCCCCGAACCGAAGCGTGGCGAAGTGCTGATCAAGGTGGCGGCTTCCGGCGTGAACCGGCCCGACGTGTTCCAGCGCAAGGGTGCGTATGCGCCGCCGCCGGGTGCGTCGGATCTGCCGGGCCTCGAGGTTGCGGGCGAGATCATTGGGGGCGACCTGTCGGACGCTGCGCTGAACCCGTTCGGCCTGAAGCTCGGCGATCGCGTGTGCGCGCTGCTCGCAGGCGGTGGCTATGCGGAGTACGCGGTCGCACCGCTGCCGCAATGCCTGCCGGTGCCCGACGGGCTCACCGATATCGAGGCCGCGTCGCTGCCCGAAACGTTTTTTACGGTGTGGAGCAACGTGTTCGACCGTGCGCAACTCGGCGCGGGCGAGGGCGGCGAGCAGGAAACGCTGCTCGTGCAGGGCGGCTCGAGCGGCATCGGCGTGACGGCGATCCAGATCGCGCATGCGCTCGGCTTTCGCGTGTTCGCGACGGCCGGCACGGCCGATAAATGCCGCGCTTGCGAGGCGCTCGGCGCCGAACGCGCGATCAACTACAAGACGGAAGATTTCGTCGAGGTCGTGAAGTCGCTGACGCACGATCGCGGCGTCGACGTGATCCTCGACATGGTGGCGGGCTCGTACGTGCCGCGCGAACTGTCCGCGCTCGCGGATGGCGGCCGTCTCGTGCTGATCGCGTTGCTCGGCGGTGCGAAGGCCGACGTCAACCTGGGCGAGATCCTGCGTCGTCGGCTGACGATCACGGGTTCGACGCTGCGCCCGCGTCCGGTCGAGTTCAAGGCGCAGATCGCCGCGCAGCTGAAGTCGCGCGTGTGGCCGCTGCTTGCCGACGGCCGCATCAAGCCGGTGATCTATCGCGTATTGCCGGCCGCGGACGCCGCGCAGGCGCATGCGCTGATGGAAAGCAGCGAGCACACCGGCAAGATCGTGCTCGATTGGGGTACGAACGCCTGACGGCCCGTGCGACCGGGCTTGACATGCGCGGTTTGACCGGTTCAAGCCGCGCGCAGTAAAATCGCCGGTTTGCTTCGCCAGATCAAACCTGACGGCCGGTTTCCGGCACGTTAATGACCAAGCGGTGACGAGACAGACACGATGTCGAAACAGAGAACTAAGCGTGTGATCGGCAACTGGAAGATGCACGGCCGGCTGGCCGGCAACCAGGCGTTGCTGAACGAAGTGGTGCAGGGCGCGGGCGCGGTGGCGGCCGAAACGTCGGTCGGCGTGTGCGTGCCGTTCCCGTATCTCGCGCAGGTTCAGGCGCAGCTCGACGGCAGCCGTGTCGCCTGGGGCTCGCAGGACGTGTCGGCGCACGAGCAGGGCGCGTTCACCGGTGAAGTGGCGGCCGCGATGGTCGCCGAGTTCGGCGCACGCTATGCGATCGTCGGTCACTCGGAGCGCCGCGCGTATCACGGCGAACGCAACGAGACGGTCGCTGCGAAGACGCAGCGCGCGCTCGCGGCGGGGCTCACGCCTGTCGTGTGCGTTGGCGAGACGCTCGACGAGCGCGAGTCGGGTGCGACCGAGCAGGTGGTCGGTGCGCAGCTCGACGCAGTGCTGGCCGTGCTGACGGCTGACGAGGCGGCGCAAATCGTCGTCGCATACGAGCCGGTCTGGGCGATCGGTACGGGCAAGAGCGCGACGTCGGCGCAGGCACAGGACGTGCACGCGTTCCTGCGTGCGCGTCTCGCGGCAAAGGGTGCGGCGGACGTGTCCGTGTTGTACGGCGGCAGCGTGAAGCCGGACAACGCGGAAGAGCTGTTTGCGCAGCCGGACATCGACGGTGGCCTGATCGGCGGCGCGTCGCTGAAGGCGGAAGATTTCCTGGCGATCTGCCGGGCCGCGCGTTGAGCGGTCTGCGATCGAATTGAACCATGACGGTGGCCGGTCGGTCCGGTCGCCTGATCCATTCGGGTGGGTGTGATGCTGTTATTCAAGACGCTGATTATTGTGGTGCAGGTGCTGTCTGCACTCGGTGTGATTGGTCTCGTGCTGCTGCAGCACGGCAAGGGTGCCGACATGGGCGCTGCGTTCGGCAGCGGCGCGTCGGGCAGCCTGTTCGGTGCAACGGGCTCGGCGAACTTCCTGTCGCGTACGACGGGCATTCTCGCGACGATCTTCTTCGTCGCGACGCTCGCGCTGACGTACCTCGGTTCGTACAAGTCGACGCCGTCGGCGGGCGTGCTGGGTGGGGTTGCGACCGCACCGGCATCGGCGCCTGCAGCATCGGTGCCGGCTGTCGCCGCATCCGCTGCCGCGGGTTCGGCTGCAAGCGCGCCGGGCCAGGACGTCCCGAAATAAAAAGTTAAATTTTTTGCGTTTGTGCGTTGAACAATTCTGGAAGTCGGGTTAGAATTTAATTCTTGAAGCGATTCGCGGGAAACAAGTAGTTACAACCCCGGTTGCATGCAGTGCCGACGTGGTGAAATTGGTAGACACGCTATCTTGAGGGGGTAGTGGCGAAAGCTGTGCGAGTTCGAGTCTCGCCGTCGGCACCAAAGTTACTCAATGCCAGCCGCTTCTAGTGGCTGGCATTTTTCATTTCTGGAGTGTGCTTGCGGTTGTCTTGCGATCGCATGCACTCCGAAATGATCCCTTCCGCCGGATAGTGGTATTCTCCGGACGCTCAGAACCAACCGATAGAGGATTGCCTTGAACCTCGCAGCCTATTACCCCGTCTTGTTGTTCCTCCTCGTGGGCACTGGTTTAGGTATAGCGCTGGTCAGCATCGGCAAGCTCCTTGGTCCCAACAAGCCGGACGTCGAGAAGAACGCACCGTACGAGTGCGGCTTCGAAGCCTTTGAAGACGCCCGGATGAAATTCGACGTCCGGTACTACCTCGTCGCCATCCTGTTCATCATCTTCGATCTCGAAACCGCATTCCTGTTTCCGTGGGGCGTCGCGCTCCGGGATATCGGCTGGCCGGGTTTCATCGCAATGATGATTTTTCTGCTCGAATTCCTGCTGGGCTTTGCCTATATCTGGAAGAAAGGCGGCCTCGACTGGGAGTGATGGGTTAATCGCCGGTTTGCATGGGCGGCCACGCTCGGTCGCTCGTCTGGAGTGGAAAGCAAATGAGTATCGAAGGGGTCTTGAAGGAAGGGTTTGTCACCACGACGGCTGACAAGCTGATCAACTGGACGCGTACCGGCTCGCTGTGGCCGATGACGTTCGGGCTCGCGTGTTGCGCCGTCGAAATGATGCATGCGGGCGCAGCCCGTTATGACCTGGACCGGTTCGGCGTCGTGTTCCGTCCGAGCCCGCGTCAGTCGGACGTGATGATCGTCGCTGGCACGCTCTGCAACAAGATGGCGCCCGCGCTGCGCCGCGTGTACGACCAGATGGCCGAGCCGCGCTGGGTGATCTCGATGGGATCGTGCGCGAACGGCGGTGGCTACTACCACTACTCGTACTCGGTGGTCCGCGGCTGCGACCGGATCGTGCCGGTCGACGTCTACGTGCCGGGCTGTCCGCCCACGGCCGAGGCGCTGGTCTACGGCGTGATCCAGCTTCAGGCGAAGATCCGCCGCACCAATACCATCGCCCGTCAATAAAGCCCCGAGCGTCCCCTCAATATGGCAAGCAAAATCGAGACCCTCAAGGCAAACCTCGAAGCCGCGCTCGGCGCGCGCGTGGTGAGCCTCACCGAAGCGATCGGTGAACTGACGCTCGTCGTGAAGGCGAGCGATTACCTCGAAGTCGCAAAGATGCTGCGCGACGATCCGAAGCTCCGTTTCGAGCAGTTGCTCGACCTGTGCGGCGTCGACTACCAGACCTTCGGCGATGGCGCCTACGACGGCCCGCGTTTCGCGGCCGTGTCGCACCTGCTGTCGGTCACGAACAACTGGCGCCTGCGCCTGCGCGCATTCGCGCCGGACGACGACCTGCCGATCGTGGCATCGCTGGTCGACATCTGGACCTCCGCGAACTGGTACGAGCGCGAAGCGTTCGACCTGTACGGCATCGTGTTCGAAGGCCACCCCGACCTGCGCCGCATCCTCACCGACTACGGCTTCATCGGCCACCCGTTCCGCAAGGACTTCCCGGTGTCGGGCTATGTCGAAATGCGTTACGACCCGGAAGAGAAGCGGGTCGTGTACCAGCCGGTGACGATCGAGCCGCGCGAAATCACGCCGCGCGTGATCCGCGAGGATCGCTATGGCGGTCTGAAACATTAAGGGGGCGTCATGGCAGAAATCAAGAACTACACGCTCAACTTCGGCCCGCAGCACCCGGCAGCGCACGGCGTGCTGCGCCTCGTGCTCGAGCTCGACGGCGAAGTCATCCAGCGTGCCGATCCGCACATCGGCCTGCTGCACCGCGCGACGGAAAAGCTCGCGGAATCCAAAACGTTCATCCAGTCCGTGCCGTACATGGACCGTCTCGACTACGTGTCGATGATGGTCAACGAGCACGGCTACGTGCTCGCGATCGAAAAGCTGCTCGGCATCGAAGTGCCTGAACGCGCGCAGTACATCCGCGTGCTGTTCGACGAGATCACGCGCGTGCTGAACCACCTGATGTGGATCGGCGCACACGCACTCGACGTCGGCGCGATGGCCGTGTTCCTGTACGCATTCCGCGAACGCGAAGACCTGATGGACGTGTACGAAGCGGTGTCCGGCGCCCGGATGCACGCGGCGTACTACCGTCCGGGCGGCGTCTACCGCGACCTGCCTGACGCAATGCCGCAATACAAGGCGTCGAAGATTCGCAACGAGAAGGCGCTCGCGAAGATGAACGAAGCGCGCAGCGGCTCGGTGCTCGACTTCATCGACGACTTCTTCACGCGCTTCCCGAAGTGCGTCGACGAATACGAAACGCTGCTCACCGACAACCGGATCTGGAAGCAGCGTCTGGTCGGGATCGGCGTGGTCAGCCCGGAACGTGCGCTGCAGATGGGCCTGACGGGCCCGATGCTGCGCGGTTCGGGCATTGCCTGGGATCTGCGCAAGAAGCAGCCGTACGAAGTGTACGATCGCATGGATTTCGACGTGCCGGTCGGCGTGAACGGCGATTGCTACGACCGCTATCTGGTGCGTGTCGAAGAAATGCGCCAGTCGATCCGCATCGCGAAACAGTGTATTGAGTGGCTCCGCAAGAATCAGGGCCCGGTGATGACGGACAATCACAAGGTTGCCCCGCCGTCGCGCGTCGGCATGAAGACCAACATGGAAGACTTGATTCACCACTTCAAGCTCTTCACCGAAGGTTTCCATGTGCCGGAAGGCGAAGCGTACGCGGCGGTCGAGCATCCGAAGGGTGAGTTCGGCATCTACCTCGTGTCGGATGGTGCGAACAAGCCGTATCGCCTCAAGATTCGCGCACCGGGTTTCGCGCACCTGGCGTCGCTCGACGAAATGGCGCGCGGTCACATGATCGCCGACGCCGTCACGATCATCGGTACGCAGGACATCGTGTTCGGCGAAATCGATCGCTAATGGTTAGCGCCGCCCGCACGAGCGGGCGGCGAGCAGCAAGTCACACGCGATGCGCGCTGAACCGGCGCGGCTTCGCAAGCTGTCAACAGTGAGCGCCAGGTCTGCCGTCCATGCACCCCAGTGTGCGGCAGGTTGTTCGTTCGGTAGGAATTGAAAGAGTCGTGTCTGAAAATGATCTCAGCTGAAGGCCTGAAGGAAATCGATCGAGCGTTGACGAAGTATCCCGCCGATCAGAAACAGTCCGCCGTGATGTCGGCGTTGGCCGTTGCTCAGGAAGAGCACGGCTGGCTGTCGCCCGAACTGATGCAGTTCGTCGCGGACTATCTCGGCATGCCGGCCGTTGCCGTGCAGGAAGTCGCGACGTTCTACACGATGTACGAGCTCAACCCGGTCGGCAAGCACAAGATCACGCTCTGCACGAACCTGCCGTGCCAGCTCGGCCCGGACGGTGGCGCGGAAGCGACTGCCGACTACCTGAAACAGAAGCTCGGCATCGGCTTCGGCGAGACCACGCCCGACGGCAAGTTCACGCTGAAGGAAGGCGAATGCATGGGCTCGTGCGGCGATGCGCCGGTGCTGCTGGTGAACAATCACAGAATGTGCAGCTTCATGAGCCGCGAGAAGATCGACCAGCTGCTTGAGGAGCTCTCGAAATGACGTCCCTCCATGACCGTCACATCAAACCGCTGATCCTCGCTGGTCTGAACGGCGAGAACTGGCATCTCGAAGATTACGTTGCGCGCGGCGGCTACAAGCAGCTGCGCCGCATTCTCGAAGAAAAGATTCCGCCCGAGCAGGTGATCGCCGACGTCAAGGCGTCGGGCCTGCGTGGCCGTGGCGGTGCGGGCTTCCCGACCGGCCTGAAGTGGAGCTTCATGCCGCGTCAGTTCCCGGGGCAGAAGTACCTCGTCTGCAACTCGGACGAAGGCGAGCCGGGCACGTTCAAGGATCGCGACATCCTGCGCTGGAACCCGCACGCGCTGATCGAAGGCATGGCCATCGGCGCATACGCGATGGGCATCACCGTCGGCTACAACTACATCCACGGCGAAATCTTCGAAGTGTATCGACGCTTCGAAGCCGCGCTCGATGAAGCGCGCGCTGCCGGGTTCCTCGGCGACAACATCATGGGCTCGGAATTCTCGTTCCAGCTGCACGCGCACCACGGTTACGGCGCGTACATCTGCGGCGAAGAAACGGCGCTGCTCGAGTCGCTCGAAGGCAAGAAGGGCCAGCCGCGCTTCAAGCCGCCGTTCCCGGCGAGCTTCGGCGTGTACGGCAAGCCCACCACGATCAACAACACCGAGACGTTCGCCGCGGTGCCGTTCCTGCTGTCCATCGGGCCGCAGAATTACCTCGAGATCGGCAAGCCGAACAACGGCGGCACGAAGATTTTCTCGGTGTCGGGCGACGTCGAGCGTCCGGGCAACTATGAAGTGCCGCTCGGCACGCCGTTCGCGACGCTGATGGAGCTCGCCGGCGGGATGCGCGGCGGCAAGAAGATCAAGGCCGTGATTCCGGGCGGTTCGTCGGCGCCGGTGATCCCGGGCGACATCATGATGCAGACGGATCTCGACTACGATTCGATCGCGAAGGCGGGCTCGATGCTCGGTTCCGGCGCGGTGATCGTGATGGACGAGACGCGCTGCATGGTGCGCTCGCTGCTGCGCCTGTCGTACTTCTACTACGAGGAATCGTGCGGCCAGTGCACGCCGTGCCGTGAAGGCACCGGCTGGCTGTATCGCGTCGTGAATCGTATCGAGCATGGCGAAGGCCGCCAGGAAGATCTGGACCTGCTGAACTCGGTTGCCGAGAACATCATGGGCCGTACGATCTGTGCACTCGGCGATGCGGCGGCGATGCCGGTACGCGGGATGCTCAAGCACTACTGGGACGAATTCGCGTACCACGTCGAGCACAAGCACTGCATGGTCGGCGGCCACGCGCACGCGGCGGCAGCCTGAAGCGTACCCGGTTGCGGAATTTGAGCGCACGGTCGGGCGAAGGCGCGAACGGGCGGAAATAGGTTAAGGACCATTCACCATCATGGTTGAACTTGAAATAGACGGCAAGAAGGTCGAGGTGCCCGAAGGCAGCATGGTGATCCAGGCTGCGCACAAGGCGGACAAGTACATTCCTCACTTCTGCTATCACAAGAAACTGTCGGTTGCGGCCAACTGCCGGATGTGTCTCGTCGAAGTCGAGAAGATGCCGAAGGCCGTGCCTGCCTGCGCGACCCCCGTGTCGGCCGGCATGATCGTCCATACGCAATCCGACAAGGCCGTGAAGGCGCAGCAGTCGGTGATGGAATTCCTCCTCATCAACCACCCGCTCGACTGCCCGATCTGCGATCAGGGCGGCGAATGCCAGCTGCAGGATCTGGCGGTCGGTTACGGCAAGTCGTCGTCGCGTTACGCGGAAGAGAAGCGCGTGGTGTTCCACAAGAATGTGGGCCCGCTGATCTCGATGGAAGAAATGTCGCGTTGCATCCACTGCACGCGCTGCGTCCGCTTCGGCCAGGAAATCGCCGGCGTGATGGAGTTCGGCATGCTGGGCCGCGGCGAGCACTCGGAAATCACGACGTTCGTCGGCAAGACGGTCGATTCCGAAATGTCGGGCAACATGATCGACCTGTGCCCGGTCGGCGCGCTGACCAGCAAGCCGTTCCGCTACAGCGCCCGTACGTGGGAACTGTCGCGCCGCAAGTCGGTGAGCCCGCACGATTCCGTCGGCGCGAACCTCGTCGTTCAAGTGAAGAACAACCGCGTGATGCGCGTGCTGCCGTTCGAGAACGAAGCCATCAACGAATGCTGGATCTCGGACAAGGATCGCTTCTCGTATGAAGGCCTCAACAGCGAAGAGCGCCTGACGAAGCCGATGCTGAAGCAGGGCGGCCAGTGGATCGAAACCGACTGGCAGACCGCACTCGAATACGTCGCGAAGGGCCTGAAGGGCATCGCCGCGGATCACGGCGCGAACGCGCTGGCGATGCTCGCGAGCGCGCACAGCACGGCCGAAGAGCTGTTCCTCGTGAAGCAGCTCGCCAACGAACTGAAGACGCCGAACGTCGACTTCCGTCTGCGTCAGCAGGATTTCTCGGCGCCGGTCCAGGGCGCACCGTGGCTCGGCATGCCGATCGCCGACCTGTCGAACGTGGACGCCGCGTTCGTCGTCGGTTCGTTCCTGCGCCGCGACCACCCGCTGTTCGCCGCCCGCCTGCGTCAGGCCGCGAAGAGCGGCGCGAAGCTGCACTTCCTGCACGCGACCGGTGACGACGCACTGATCCCGACCGCGCAGCGCATCGTTGCTGCACCGTCGGCGTGGCTCGACCAGCTGGCCGGTATCGCCGCGGCCGTCGCGCAACTGCGCGGCGTCGCACTGCCCGACACGCTCGCGGGCGTCACGGCATCGCCGGCCGCGCAGGCTGTCGCCCAGTCGCTCGCGAACGGCGAACGCCGCGCGGTGCTGCTCGGCAACGTCGCGGTCCGCCATCCGGAATTCGCCAAGCTGCACGCCGTCGCCAAGTGGATCGCCGACAACACCGGCGCCACGTTCGGCTTCCTGACGGAAGCGGCGAACACGGTCGGCGCGCACGTCGTCGGCGCACTGCCGGGCGAAGGCGGCCTGAATGCACGCGAAGCGTTCGCGCAGCCGCGCAAGGGCTACGTGCTGCTGAACGTCGAACCGGAATTCGACACCGCCGATCCGGCACAGGCGCTTGCCGCGCTGAACCAGGCGGAAATGGTCGTCGTGATGTCGCCGTTCAAGCACGGCCTCGACTACGCCGACGTGCTGCTGCCGGTTGCGCCGTTCACGGAAACGGCCGGCACGTACGTGAATGCGGAAGGCACCGTGCAGAGCTTCAACGGCGTCGTGCGCCCGCTCGGCGACACGCGTCCGGGCTGGAAGGTCCTGCGCGTGCTCGGCAGCCTGCTCGGCCTGCCGAACTTCGAATACGAGACCGCGGAAGAAGTGCGTCTCGCCGCGCTCGGCGATGCCGGCGTCGCGGGCCGCCTGTCGAACCAGACGTCGGTCGCGCCGGTGCGCGTCGCGGCGAACGCCGCGAACGGCGGTTTCGAGCGCCTGGCCGATGTGCCGATCTATCACGCCGACGCACTCGTGCGCCGCGCAGGTGCACTGCACCTGACGACCGCCGCGAAGGCGGCGAATGCCGCAGCCCTGCCGGCCGCGCTGTTCGACAAGCTGGGCTTGAAGGAAGGCGACGCGGTGCGCGTGCGCCAGGGCGAGCGTGCGGTGCAGTTGCCGGCCGTGCGCGACGCGAATCTTGCGGAGACCGTCGTTCGCGTGTCGGCGGCGACGCCTGCCGGCGCAGCGCTCGGTAGCCTGTCCGGTGAACTGGTGGTGGAGAAGGCGTAAATGAGCTTGTTCGATACGATCAACGCGGGCGGGTCCCAGCTTCTCGGCTTCGCATGGCCGACGGTGTGGGCAATCGTGCGCATCCTCGTCGTCTCCGTCGTCATCCTGCTGTGCGTCGCGTACCTGATTCTGTGGGAACGCAAGCTGATCGGCTGGATGCACGTGCGTCTCGGCCCGAACCGCGTCGGCCCCGGCGGCTTGCTGCAGCCGATCGCCGACGTGCTGAAGCTGCTGCTGAAGGAAGTCATTCAGCCGAGCGCCGCCAGCCGCTGGCTGTATCTGATCGCGCCGGTCATGACCGTCGTGCCGGCGTTCGCCGTGTGGGCCGTGATCCCGTTCCAGGCCGAAGCGGTCCTCGCGAACGTGAACGCGGGCCTGCTGTACGCGATGGCGATCTCGTCGATCGGCGTGTACGCGGTGATTCTCGCCGGCTGGGCATCGAACTCGAAGTACGCGTTCCTCGGCGCGATGCGCGCCGCGGCACAGATGGTGTCGTACGAAATCTCGATGGGCTTCGCACTGGTGCTGGTGCTGATGACGGCCGGCAGCCTGAACCTGTCGGAAATCGTCGGTTCGCAGCAGCACGGCTTCTTCGCCGGCCACGGCGTGAACTTCCTGTCGTGGAACTGGCTGCCGCTCCTGCCGGCGTTCGTCGTGTACTTCATCTCGGGCATCGCCGAAACGAACCGCCACCCGTTCGACGTGGTGGAAGGGGAGTCGGAAATCGTTGCCGGTCACATGATCGATTACTCGGGTATGGCGTTCGCGCTGTTCTTCCTCGCCGAGTACATCAACATGATCGTGATCTCGGCGCTGACCGCGACGCTGTTCCTCGGTGGCTGGGATGCACCGTTCGAATTCCTGTCGTTCATTCCGGGCATCTTCTGGCTGGTGCTGAAGATATTCGCGCTGCTGTCGGTGTTCATCTGGGTTCGCGCGACGTTCCCGCGTTTCCGTTACGACCAGATCATGCGCTTGGGCTGGAAGGTGTTCCTGCCCGTCACGGTGGTCTGGGTGGTCGTGGTCGGCTTCTGGATGATGTCGCCGCTCAACATCTGGGTGAAGTAATCGGACGAAATCATGAGCGCAATCCAACACTTCTTTAAGACCTTCTTCCTGACCGAGCTCCTGCAGGGGCTCGCGCTGACCGGCCGTTACACGTTCAAGCGCAAGGTCACCGTGCAGTTCCCGGAAGAAAAGACGCCGATTTCGCCGCGTTTCCGCGGGCTGCATGCGCTGCGCCGCTACGAAAACGGCGAAGAGCGCTGCATCGCGTGCAAGCTGTGCGAGGCCGTGTGCCCCGCGATGGCGATCACGATCGAATCGGAAACGCGCGCGGACAACACGCGCCGCACGACGCGCTACGACATCGACCTGACGAAGTGCATCTTCTGCGGTTTCTGCGAAGAGAGCTGCCCGGTCGATTCGATCGTCGAGACGCAGATTCTCGAGTACCACGGCGAAAAGCGCGGCGACCTGTATTTCACGAAGGAAATGCTGCTCGCGGTGGGCGATCGCTACGAGAAGGACATCGCAGCGGCGAAGGCTGCCGACGCGCCGTATCGTTGATTGTGTTTGCAGTGCCGGCCCGAAGCCAGGGCCGAGCCGCCGCGACGGGTGCGGCACGCGAGAGCGTCCCGCAAGCCGCGCCTGACTATGGCCTAACGATGAACCGGTAATCATGGAATTCACGACCGTACTGTTCTACATCTTCGCGCTGCTCCTGGTGGTATCAGGGCTGAAGGTGATCACTTCGCGCAACCCGGTGGCGTCTGCGCTTTTCCTTGTGCTGGCGTTCTTCAACGCCGCCGCGATCTGGATGCTGCTGGAAGCGGAGTTCCTCGCGATCCTGCTGGTGCTGGTCTACGTGGGCGCCGTGATGGTGCTGTTCCTGTTCGTCGTGATGATGCTGGACATCAACATCGACTACCTGCGCCGCGACTTCAAGCGCTTCGTCCCGATGGCGACCGTGGTCGGCGCGATCATCGTGATCGAAACCGCGCTGATCCTGTGGCGCGGCTACGGCGACACGCAGACCGTGCACGCGATGGCGACGGGCGAGATGGCCAACTGGTCGAACACGCGCCTGATCGGCAAGGTGATCTACACCGACTACATCTTCGCGTTTGAAATTGCCGGCCTCGTGCTGCTGGTCGCGATCATTGCCGCGATCGGGCTGACCGAGCGCAAGGGCAAGGACAGCAAGCGCCAGCGCGTGTCGGATCAGGTCAAGGTGCGCCGCAACGATCGCGTGCGCCTCGTGAAGATGGAAGCGGAAAAGCCGCAGCCGGAAGCGGCGCAGAGCGAAGCCGGTTCGGGCACCAACGGCTAAGCGGAGGAAAAGAAAACCATGCTGACTCTTGCTCACTACCTCGTGCTCGGCGCGATCCTCTTTGCGATCGCGATCGTCGGGATCTTTCTGAACCGCCGCAACGTCATCATCATCCTGATGTCGATCGAATTGATGCTGCTGGCGGTGAATACCAACTTCGTCGCGTTTTCGCACTACCTCGGCGATGTGCACGGCCAGATCTTCGTGTTCTTCGTGCTGACCGTCGCCGCAGCGGAAGCCGCGATCGGCCTCGCGATTCTGGTGACCCTGTTCCGTAAGCTCGACACGATCAATGTCGAGGATCTCGATCAGCTCAAAGGTTAATTTCAGGCAACGCTGTTATGTCAACGACACTCAATGAAAACCTGCTGCTGGCGATTCCGCTCGCTCCGCTGGCCGGCTCGCTGATTGCGGGGCTGTTCGGGAACGCAGTCGGGCGCAAGGGCGCACACCGGATCACGATCCTCGGCGTAATGATCGCGTTCCTCCTGTCGGCGAAAGTCTTCTTCGACGTGATGGGCGGCGCAAGCTTCAACGCGACCGTCTACGAATGGATGAACGTCGGCTCGCTGAAGCTCGAAGTCGGCTTCCTCGTCGATTCGCTGACCGCGATGATGATGGTCGTCGTGACCTTCGTCTCGCTGATGGTGCACGTGTACACGATCGGCTACATGGCGGAAGAAGACGGCTACCAGCGCTTCTTCTCGTACATCTCGCTGTTCACGTTCTCGATGCTGATGCTCGTGATGAGCAACAACTTCCTGCAGCTGTTCTTCGGCTGGGAAGCGGTGGGTCTGGTGTCGTACCTGCTGATCGGCTTCTACTTCACGCGTGAGAGCGCGATCTACGCGAACATGAAGGCGTTCCTCGTGAACCGAGTGGGCGACTTCGGCTTCCTGCTCGGCATCGGCCTGCTGCTCGCGTTCGCCGGCTCGATGAACTACGGCGAAGTGTTCGCAAAGCGCGCGGAACTCGCGAGCCTGCACTTCCCGGGCACCGACTGGGGCCTGCTGACCGTCGCCTGTATCTGCCTGTTCATCGGCGCGATGGGTAAGTCGGCACAGTTCCCGCTGCACGTGTGGCTGCCCGACTCGATGGAAGGCCCGACCCCGATCTCCGCGCTGATTCACGCGGCGACGATGGTGACCGCCGGCATCTTCATGGTGTCGCGCATGTCGCCGCTGTTCGAGCTGTCGGATACCGCGCTGTCGTTCATCACGGTGATCGGCGCGATCACGGCGCTCTTCATGGGCTTCCTCGGTATCGTCCAGAACGACATCAAGCGCGTGGTCGCGTACTCGACGCTGTCGCAGCTCGGCTACATGACCGTCGCGCTCGGCGTGTCCGCGTACCCGGTCGCCGTGTTCCACCTGATGACGCACGCGTTCTTCAAGGCGCTGCTGTTCCTTGGCGCAGGCTCGGTCATCATGGGCATGCACCACGACCAGGACATGCGCAACATGGGTGGTCTGCGCAAGTACATGCCGATCACGTGGATCACGTCGCTCGTCGGTTCGCTGGCGCTGATCGGCACGCCGTTCTTCTCGGGCTTCTACTCGAAGGACTCGATCATCGACGCGGTGAAGCTGTCGCACCTGCCGGGTTCGGGCTTCGCGTACTTCGCGGTCGTCGCGAGCGTGTTCGTTACGGCGCTGTACTCGTTCCGCATGTACTTCCTGGTGTTCCACGGCGAAGAGCGCTTCCGCAAGCCGAAGCATCCGGAATCGCCGATGGGCATGGCGGCTGCGCATGGCCACGACGACCACGGCCATGGCCACGGTCATGACGATCACGCGCACGAGCCGCACGAGACCCCGTGGGTCGTGTGGGTGCCGCTGGTCCTGCTGGCGATCCCGTCGGTCATCATCGGCGCGTTCGCGATCAGCCCGATGCTGTTCGGCGACTTCTTCCAGCACGGCGTTGCATTCGACAAGGTGATCTTCATCGGCGAAAACCATCCGGCCCTGGCCGAGATGGCCGAAGAGTTCCACGGCTGGGTGGGCATGGGCCTGCACTCGGTGTCCGGCCTGCCGGTCTGGCTCGCGCTCGCCGGTGTCGTTGTCGCGTGGTTCCTGTACCTGAAGCGTCCGGAACTGCCGGCGTCGATCCGCCGCGCGTTCGGCCCGATCTACACGCTGCTGGACAACAAGTACTACATGGACAAGATCAACGAAGTGGTGTTCGCCCGTGGTTCGGTGGCGATCGGCCGCGGCCTGTGGAAGGAAGGTGACGTCGTGGTGATCGACGGCCTCGTCAACGGCAGCGCCCGGTTCATCGGCTGGTTCGCCGGCGTGATCCGCTTCCTCCAATCCGGTTACATCTATCACTACGCGTTCGCCATGATCATCGGCATGCTGGGGCTCCTGACCCTGTTTGTAACGCTCGGCGGCAAATAAGGCGGGGGACAACTTAATGCACGCTTTTCCGATTCTCAGTACCGCGATCTGGTTGCCGATCGTTTTCGGCCTCCTCGTGCTTGCGGTGGGTAACGACAAAAATCCGGGGACGGCCCGCTGGATCGCGCTGATCGGTTCGCTGCTCGGCCTGGCGGTCACGATCCCGCTGATCACGGGCTTCGACTCGAGCACGGCTGCGCTGCAGTTCGTCGAGAAGTCGACCTGGATCGAACGCTTCGACATCGCGTATCACCTTGGCGTCGACGGCATCTCGATGTGGTTCGTCGTGCTGACCGCGCTGATCACGGTGATCGTCGTGATCGCCGCATGGGAAGTGATCACCGAGAACGTCGCGCAGTACCTCGCGGCGTTCCTGATCCTGTCCGGGATCATGATCGGCGTATTCTCGGCGGCCGACGGCCTGCTGTTCTACGTGTTCTTCGAAGCGACCCTGATCCCGATGTACATCATCATCGGCGTGTGGGGTGGCCCGAACCGCGTGTATGCGGCATTCAAGTTCTTCCTGTACACGCTGGCCGGCTCGCTGCTGATGCTGGTCGCGCTGATCTACCTGTACACGGAAACGCATTCGTTCGACCTCGCGACGTGGCAGAACGCCAAGATCGCGATGACACCGCAGATACTGCTGTTCATTGCTTTCTTCCTCGCGTTCGCGGTGAAGGTGCCGATGTGGCCGGTCCACACGTGGCTGCCGGATGCGCACGTGGAAGCGCCGACGGGCGGCTCGGTCGTGCTGGCTGCGATCATGCTGAAGCTCGGCGCATACGGTTTCCTGCGCTTCTCGTTGCCGATCACGCCTGACGCGAGCCACTTCCTGGCTCCCGTCGTGATCACGCTGTCGCTGATCGCGGTGATCTACATCGGCCTCGTCGCGATGGTGCAGTCCGACATGAAGAAGCTGGTCGCGTATTCGTCGATCGCGCACATGGGCTTCGTCACGCTCGGCTTCTTCATCTTCAACCAGCTCGGCGTCGAAGGCGCGATCATCCAGATGATCTCGCACGGCTTCGTGTCGGGCGCGATGTTCCTCTGCATCGGCGTGCTGTACGACCGCGTGCACTCGCGCCAGATCGCCGATTACGGCGGCGTCGTCAACGTGATGCCGAAGTTCGCAGCCTTCGCGATGCTGTTCTCGATGGCCAACTGCGGCCTGCCGGGTACGTCGGGTTTCGTCGGCGAGTTCATGGTGATTCTCGCTGCCGTCCAGTACAACTTCTGGATCGCTTTCGGCGCGGCATTCACGCTGATCCTCGGCGCTGCCTACACGCTGTGGATGTACAAGCGCGTGTACTTCGGCGCAGTTGCGAACGATCACGTTGCCAAGCTGAAGGACATCGGCCGTCGCGAATTCCTGATGCTGGCCGTGCTCGCCGCGTTCACGATGCTGATGGGCCTGTATCCGAAGCCCTTCACCGACGTGATGCACGTTTCCGTGGAAAACCTCCTCTCCCATGTCGCGCAGTCGAAGCTGCCGCTGGCCCAGTAATCGCGAGCGGAGGAACTCAAGATCATGAACGCTCCTATGAATGTCCTGTTGCCTGACGCGCTGGTGATGGCCGCCATCGTCGTCGCATGGCTGAACGACACCTTTACCGGTGCTTCCGGCCGCCGCCTGACTTATCTGATCGCGGTCGTATCGTCGGTCGTCGCCGGCGTGTGGTTCGCGGTGCAGGCACTCGACCCGCAGCAGTACTACTTCTTCTCGAAGATGGTCGTCGTCGACTCGTTCGCGAGCACGATGAAGGCTGTCGTGTCGTTCGGTTTCGCGGTCTCGCTCGTCTATTCGCGCAAGTACCTCGAAGATCGCGACATGTTCCGCGGCGACGTGTTCCTGCTCGGCATGTTCTCGCTGCTCGGTCAGCTGGTCATGGTGTCGGGCAACAACTTCCTGACGCTGTACCTCGGTCTCGAACTGATGTCGCTGTCGCTGTACGCCGTCATCGCGCTGCGTCGCGACGCCGCACAGTCGAGCGAAGCAGCGATGAAGTACTACGTGCTGGGCGCGCTCGCATCGGGCTTCGTGCTGTACGGCATCTCGATGCTCTACGGCGCGACCGGCTCGCTCGAGCTGGGCGAGGTGTACAAGGCGGTTAGCGGCAACACCGACGCAGCCGTGCTGATGTTCGGCGTGGTCTTCATCGTCGCCGGTATTGCATTCAAGCTCGGCGCCGTGCCGTTCCACATGTGGGTGCCGGACGTCTACCAGGGCGCACCGACCGCGATGACGCTGTTCGTCGGCGGCGGTCCGAAGGTTGCCGCGTTCGCGTGGGGCCTGCGCTTCCTGGTGATGGGCCTGCTGCCGCTCGCACAGAACTGGCAGACCGCGCTCGTGATCCTGGCCGCACTGTCGCTGATCGTCGGCAACATCACGGGTATCGTCCAGCGCAACATCAAGCGGATGCTGGCGTACTCGGCGATCTCGAACATGGGCTTCGTGCTGCTCGGCCTGCTCGCAGGCATCGTGAAGGGCGACGCAACGGCACCGGCGAACGCATACAGCTCGGCGATGTTCTACGCGATCGTCTACCTGATCACGACGCTCGGCTCGTTCGGCGTGGTGATGCTGCTCGCACGCCGCGATTTCGAAGCCGAAACGATCGACGACTTCAAGGGCCTCAACAAGCGCAGCCCGGTGTTCGCGTTCGTGATGATGGTCATGATGTTCTCGCTGGCAGGTATTCCGCCGACCGTCGGCTTCTACGCGAAGCTCGCCGTGCTCGAGGCGACCGTCAACGCGGGCCTCACGTGGCTGGCCGTGCTGGCCGTGATCACGTCGCTGTTCGGCGCGTTCTACTACCTGCGCATCGTGAAGCTGATGTACTTCGATGCACCGCAGGATACGACCCCGATCTCGGGCGATTTCTGCAAGCGCACGATCCTCGTGCTGAACGGCCTGGCGGTCGTGGTGCTCGGCCTGATCCCGAGCCCGCTGCTGACGGCCTGCCTGCAGGCAATTCGTCACACGCTGCCGCCGCTGTAATGTCGGCAGCCGGCTGGTTTATCGTGCTGTTGGCGCTCGTCTGCGCCAACCTGCCGTTCCTGAACCAACGCCTCTTCGCCGTCGTGCCGTTCGGCACGGCGAAGAAGAGCGGGTGGGTGCGGATCGGCGAGCTGATCGTGCTGTATTTCATCGTTGGCGCGCTCGGCTTCTGGCTCGAGTCGCGCGCCGGCAACCGCTTCGAACAAGGCTGGCAGTTCTACGCGATCACGTTCAGTCTTTTCATCGTGTTCGCGTTTCCCGGCTTCACGTTCCAGTATCTCGTCAAACGACGCTGACGGCTTCGGCCGTCGCGCTCATTCCCGGAGCCGCCGATGGCCGAACTACCCAATCACGACGCCGCACTGACCGAAACCTGCCTCGAAAGCGAGGCGATCTTCGAAGGCTCGTTCCTCAAGCTCAAGCGCGATACCGTCCGTCTGCCGGACGGCAAGAAAGCCATGCGCGAATACGTCCAGCATCCGGGCGCGGTGATGGTGATCCCGCTGTTCGACGACGGCCGCGTGCTGATGGAAAGCCAGTATCGCTACCCGATCGGCAAGGTGATGGCCGAATTCCCGGCCGGCAAGCTCGATCCGAACGAAGGCGCGCTCGCATGCGCGGTGCGCGAACTGCGCGAAGAAACCGGCTACACGGCACGCGAATACGTGTTTCTCGCCCGGATTCACCCGATCATTTCCTATTCGACCGAATTCATCGACCTGTACCTGGCGCGCGGGCTGACGGCCGGCGAGCGCAAGCTCGACGAAGGCGAATTCCTCGAGACCTTCACCGCGACGCAGGCCGATCTGCAGGAATGGGTGCGCACGGGCCAGATCTCCGATGTGAAGACGATCATCGGCACGATGTGGCTCGACAAGGTGCTGTCCGGCACGTGGCCGCTCGGGCCCGTCCTGACGCCCTGAGCGCGGCGTCAGCGACGGGTGGGGCGCCGCGTTACAATCCGGTGACGCGGTGCCTTCGCATCGCGTCATCGAAATTTAGCACGATCGTTCACAAAACCGCTTTTTGCGCTACACTCCTCACACGCCCTGATTCAGCATGAAGGTCCTCGATTTACAGTGCCCGCACGGTCATCGGTTCGAAGGCTGGTTCGCTTCCGCCGATGAATTCGAAGCGCAGTTGTCCCGCAAGCTGGTCGAATGTCCAGTGTGTGGAACAACCGAGGTCAACCGTCTGCCGTCGGCGCCGCGCCTGAACTTGTCGGGCGCGACGCAGGCACAGCCGGCCGATCCGCGTGCGCTGCAGGTGCAGGTGATGCGTGCACTGCGCGAGGTGCTGGAGAAAACCGAGAACGTGGGCGAGCGCTTCGCCGAGGAAGCGCGGCGCATCCATTACAACGAGGCGCCGGCACGCAGCATTCGTGGCGTTACGACCGCCGAAGATGCGCAGTCCTTGGCCGAAGAAGGCATCGACGTGATGCCGCTGCCGATTCCTGCCATGCTGAAAGAACCGCTGCAATAACGTATGCAGTGAGTCCTTGCCAGGCCGGACGGTTGCGGACAGCCTTGCATGGGACCGGAGCAACCGCTGAAGCGCTAACTCCGGTCGACAGGAGACACTGCGCATGGATCTGGATTATTCCCCCTCGGACGACGCGTTCCGCGTCGACGTCCGCGCCTGGCTCGAGGCCAACCTGCCTCACGCACTGCGCGCCAAAGTACTCGATCACAAACGACTCGACCGCGAGGATTTCGCGAGCTGGCACCGGATTCTCGGCCAGCGGGGCTGGTCTGCGCCCGCATGGCCGGTTGAATACGGCGGCCCGGGCTGGAACGCGACCCAACGGCACATCTGGGACGAGGAGTGCGCGCGGATCGGCGCGCCGACCGTGCTGCCGTTCGGCGTATCGATGGTCGCGCCCGTGTTGATGAAATACGGCAGCGAAGCGCAGAAACGTCACTATCTGCCGCGTATTCTCGATGGCACCGACTGGTGGTGCCAGGGTTACTCGGAGCCGGGTTCGGGATCCGACCTCGCCTCGTTGCGCACGCGCGCCGAGCGTCAGGGCGATCACTATGTCGTCAATGGCCAGAAGACCTGGACGACGCTCGGCCAGTACGCCGACATGATGTTCTGCCTGGTACGCACCGATCCGGCCGCGAAGAAACAGGAAGGCATCTCGTTCCTGCTGATCGACATGAAGACGCCCGGCATCACGGTGCGCCCGATCGTCATGCTCGACGAGGACCACGAGGTCAACGAGGTGTTCCTCGAGGACGTGAAGGTGCCGGTCGAGAATCTCGTCGGCGACGAGAACCGCGGCTGGACCTACGCGAAATACCTGCTCGGTCACGAGCGCACCGGTATCGCGCGTATCGGTGCGTCGAAGCGCGAACTCGCGTTCCTGAAGCGCGTCGCGTCGAACCAGCGCAAGAACGGCAAGCCGTTGCTCGCGGATCCCGTGTTTGCCGCGAAGGTCGCGGCGCTCGAGGTCGAGCTGATGGCGCTCGAGGTGACGGTGCTGCGCGTCGTCAGCCGCGAGACGAGCGGCAAGGGGCCGGGCCCCGAGGCGTCGATGCTGAAGATCAAGGGCACGGAAGTGCAGCAGGCGCTCACCGAACTGATGGTCGACGCGATCGGCCCGCTTGCCGCACCGTTCGACGTACCGTTCCTCGACGGGCAGCGCGAGCACAGCATCGCGGGCGACGACGATGCGGCGCCGCTTGCCGCGTACTACTTCAATTACCGGAAGACGTCGATCTACGGCGGTTCGAACGAGATCCAGAAGAACATCATCGCGCAGATGATTCTGGGGCTGTGATCAGGGAACGGAGACAACCATGGATTTCAGCTTTACCGATGAGCAGCAGCAGTTCGCCGACGCGCTGCGCCGTTATCTCGGCGAGCAATACGGCTTCGAAGCGCGCCAGGCAATCGTGCGCAGCGACGCGGGCGTGTCGGACACGCAATGGAGCGCGTTTGCCGAGTTGGGGCTGACCGCGCTGCCCGTGCCGGACGCGCAGGGTGGCTTCGGCGGCGGCCCGGTCGACATGCTGGTCGTGATGCAGGAACTCGGCCGTGCGCTCGTGATCGAGCCGTACTGGGCAACGGTGGTGGGCGTCGAAGCCTTGCGTATCGCCGGCTCGGGCGCCGGTGAGGATGCGGCGCTGCTGGAGGCGATCGCGCAGGGGCAGAAGCGCGTGGCGGTTGCGTTCCACGAACCGCATGCGCGCTACGACCTGTTCGAACTCGACACGCATGCGCGCGAGCAGGGCGGCGCGTACCGGCTGACCGGCACGAAGTCGGTCGTTCAGCATGGCGCACAGGCGGATGTGTGGATCGTGCCCGCACGCGTCGACGGCGGTGGCATCGGCCTCTTCGTCGTCGAACGGAATGCCGCGAACGCGAAGGTGGCCGACTACCGGACGATCGACGGCCAGCGCGCCGCGACGATCGGGTTCGACGAAACGCCGGCGCGACTGCTGACGGGCGGTGCGCGCGACGCGGCAGCCCTCGAACAGGTTGCCGATTACGCGACGTTCCTGCTGTGCGCGGAAGCGGTCGGCGTGCTCGACGAACTGAACCGCGCCACGGTCGAATACACGAAGACGCGCGAGCAGTTCGGCGTGCCGATCGCACGTTTCCAGGCGCTGCAGCACCGGATGGTCGACATGCTGATCCACGCCGAGCAGGCGCGTTCGCTGACTTACCTGGCTGCCGTACGCTACGCGAGCGGCGATGCCGATGCGCGGCGCAAGGCCGTGTCGGCCGCGAAAGCACGTGTCGGCGCCGCCGCTCGCTTCGTCGGCCAGCAGGCCGTTCAGCTGCACGGCGGCATGGGCGTGACCAACGAGGTCGCCGCCGCGCACCTGTTCAAGCGGCTGACGATCATCGAGACGACGCTCGGCGACACCGATCATCATCTTGCCCGCATCGCGGCGCTGCCCGATTTCGCACAGACCGACGCGGCATGACGGCGACGCGCGAGCGCGCCAGACAAGGAGACACCTAGTGGGCATCAGTTACGAAGACCTGGTGGTCGGCAGCACCACCGAAGTGGGCCGTTACACGTTCGAACCCGACGACATCAAGGCGTTCGCGCAACGCTATGATCCACAGCCGTTCCATCTCGACGAAGAGGCGGGGAAAGCCTCGCATTTCGGCGGGCTCGTCGCGAGCGGCTGGCATACGTGTTCGGTGTTCATGAGCCTGCTCATCAAGAAGCTCGGGTCGGACTCGACGAGCATGGGCTCGCCCGGCATCGATTCGATTCGCTGGCTCAAACCGGTGCGCGCCGGCGACACGATCACGATGTATCAGAAGGTCCACGACAAGCGCGTGTCGGAGAGCAAGCCCGACCGCGGCATCGTGTCGACGGAGTGGGTCGGCGTGAACGGCGCCGGCGAGACGGTGATCACCGTGCATACCAAGGTGATCTTCGGGCTGCGCCATCCGGGAGGCGAGCCGGCATGACCGATGTGACCTTGCCGCTGATCGCATCGGCACAAGCGCTGCAGGCGCGTGTCGGCGCAGAGCCGCTCGCGAGCGGCTGGCTCTCGATCGACCAGCGTCGTGTCGATGGCTTTGCCGATGCGACCGGCGATCATCAATGGATTCACGTCGATCCCGAACGTGCGCGGCGCGAGTCGCCATTCGGCGGCCCGATCGCGCACGGGTTCCTGACGCTATCGCTGATTCCGGCGTTGATGGCCGACGCGATGCGTTTCGAGCAGAAGATGGGCGTGAACTACGTACTGAACCGTGTGCGGTTCCTGAAGCCGGTGCCAGTCGGTGCGCGCGTGCGTGCGCTGTTTGCGGTAAAGGAAACCGCCGAGGCCGCGCGGGACGGTGTGCAGGTGACGTGGTCGGTGACGATGCAGGTCGAGCTTCCCGACGCGCCGCTGCCCGTTTGTGCGGCGGAGTTCATCACGCTGCATTACTTCTGAAGCGCGGGGCGGCATGCACGAATGCCGCTCCGCTTTTCACATGCGCGTCAGTGCTTCGCGTATTGCGTCGCGCCGAACAGCACCTCACGCGCCTTGTCGTCCTGCAGCGCCTTGCGCGCCGAAGCGAGCACTTCGACACCACGCTGGACGGCCGGTCGTGCGGCGATCGCGTCGTACCAGCGCTTCACGTTCGGCAATTCGTCGAGCACGATGCCCTGGTTCTGCCACGAGCGCGTCCACGGGAACGTCGCAATGTCCGCGATCGTGTACGTGTCGCCCGCGAGATACTCGGATTCGCCGAGACGTTTGTCCATCACGTTGTACAGGCGCTTCGCTTCGTTCGTGTAGCGGTTGACCGCATATTCGATCTTCTCCGGCGCATACAGGCGGAAGTGGTGTGCCTGCCCGAGCATCGGGCCGACACCGCCCATCTGGAACATCAGCCATTCGAGCGTCGCGTAGCGTGCGGCCGGATCGGTCGGCAGGAACTTGCCGGTCTTCTCCGCAAGGTAGATCAGGATCGCGCCCGATTCGAACAGCGAGATCGGCTTGCCGCCGGGGCCGTCCGGATCGACGATCGCGGGGATCTTGTTGTTCGGGCTGATCGTCAGGAATTCCGGCTTGAACTGGTCGCCCGCGCCGATATCGACCGGATGGACACGATAAGCGAGGCCCGTTTCCTCGAGCATGATGTGCACCTTGTGGCCGTTCGGGGTCGCCCAGCTATAGACGTCGATCATCGTGAACTCCTTTGTTGCATGCGCGAAAGCGGCGCCGGCAGCGCCGTGACAGGCGGTCATTAGAGCATGGATCGATATGGGCTGCTGGCGACGGAAATGTGCGTGCCGATGCGTGTGCGCAGATGTGTGCGTGCGTGTTGCGCTACTTGGCGCCGGGGGCAATCACGTGTCGCCCCGAGTCGTCGAGATGGGGCGTCGCCGTGCCGCATCGGGGCGATGCGGTGGCGACGCGTCAATTCGACAGCAGGCGCGACGGCTCAGCGCTTGTAGCGGGGCGGGCGTTTCTCGAGAAATGCGGTGATGCCTTCGAGCCCGTCCGCATGATGCAGCGATGCGACGAAATGATCGCGCTCCGTGACGAGATGCGCGTCGAGCGGTTGCATCGTCGCGTCGTCGAGCAGCGACTTGATGCGCGTGAGTGCGTTCGGCGAGATGCCGGCGAGCGCATCGGCCCATGCCAGCGCGTCGGTCAGTGCCGCGCCGGGCACGGCGAGCCGGTTGACGACGCCGAGCGTGTGCAGACGTTCGGCTGCAACAGGCTTGCCTTCGAACAGGATCTCGGCCGCGAGCGCACGCGGCAGCGCGCGGGCGATGAACCACGAACCGCCTCCATCGGGCGTCAGACCGACCCGCGCGTACGACATCACGAATTTTGCATCGTGTGCGGCGACGATCAGGTCGCACGCGAGCGCGAGCGAGAAGCCCGCGCCGGCCGCGGCACCTTCGACCGCTGCGATCACCGGCTTCGTCGAAGCGTGGATCGCCGCTACCCATGCGGCGAGCTGATCGATGCTGTCGGCCTGGTAGGACGGATCCTTCGAGCGGTTGTCGAGCAGCCGGTTCAGGTTGCCGCCCGCGCAGAAGAAGCGATCGGCGCCGGTGAGCACGACCGCGCGGATCCCGGGATCGCGTTCGGCGGTGGCGAGCGCTTCGATGCCGGCCGCGTACATGTCGGGATGCAGCGCATTGCGTGCGCCGGGATTGGATAGCGTGAGGACGAGCGTCGATTCGCTCTCGGCCGGACGCGAGGCCAGCAGTTCAGCACTCATGCGAGCGTGTCTCCATCGGATGGCGGGGCTGCGGCGGCGGGCGCATCGCGCGTGCTGATGCGGCCGATGCCGTAGCAGATGTATTGTTGTCGTGACGAACGCAAAACTTGCTTTAGACTAGCACGAACGTGCTTTTCAGCGCGATGAATCCCGATGCGGCCCGCATCGATGCGGCCGCGCTTCAGCAAGGAAGGAGACTCCGATGCTACAGCTGTGCGGTATTCCGTTGTCCAACTACTACAACAAGGTGAAGTTCGTCCTGCTCGAGCACGACATTCCGTTCGAGGAGTCGGTATGCGGTTTGCCGATCAGCGATCCGGCGCAGCTCGTCGATTCGCCGCTCGGCAAGATTCCGTTTCTGAAGACCGAAGAAGGCGCGCTGTTCGAGTCGCAGGTGATCATCGAGTACCTGGCCGCGCGCTATCCCGAGAAAGGCATCTTTCCGGCAAGCCCGTTTGCCGGCGCGAAGGTGCGCGAACTGATCGAGACGCTCGAGCTGTATCTCGAATGGATGGCGCGTGAGGTCTACACCGAAGCGTTTTTTGGCGGCAAGGTCAGCGACGGGATGAAGGCGCACGTCGAGAAGCGCCTGCCGCGCGCGATCGATGCGTTCAAGCAGATGGCGCAGTTTTCACCGTATGTGCTCGGCGAGTCGTTCGGCCTCGTGGACATCGCCGCCTGGGTCCATCTGCCGGTCATCGGCATGGCGACGAAGGCCATATACGGACGCGATTTCCTGCTCGATGCGGGTATCGACTGGAAGGCGCATGCGAAGAAGGTAGGCGAGCGCCCTGCCGCGCAGCGCGTGGCGGCCGAGCGCAAGGCGTATATCGAAGCGACGAGCGTCGCGCGCTCGTAAGCGCGATTCCCGCAGGGCGGCGTGCGGCCGCCCGTGCGGGTCTTACAGGCGGGCGAGTCGCTCGAGCGCGGATGCGAGCGTGCTTTCCTGTTTCGCGAAGCAGAATCGGACGACGCCCGATTCGTGTGACTCGTGATAGAACGCCGACACCGGAATGGCGGCCACGCCGATCTCCGACGTGAGCCACTTCGAGAATTCCGCTTCCGGCAGGTCGCTGATCGCCGAATAGTCGACGCACTGGAAGTACGTGCCCGTGCAGGGCAGCAACTTGAAGCGCGTGCGCTCGAGGCCGGCCCGGAAGAAGTCGCGCTTCTTCTGGTAGAAGTCGGCAAGCGTCAGGTACGGCGCCGGGTCGCGCAGGTAGTCGGCGAGCCCGATCTGCATCGGCGTGTTCACCGTGAACACGTTGAACTGGTGGACCTTGCGGAATTCCGCGGTCAGCGCGGCAGGCGCCGCGACATAGCCGACCTTCCAGCCCGTCACGTGATAGGTCTTGCCGAAGCTCGACACGATGAAGCTGCGCGCGGCGAGTTCCGGATAGCGCGCGACGCTCTCGTGGCGCGCGCCGTCGTAGACCATGTGCTCGTAGACTTCGTCGGACAGGATCAGCACGTTGGTGCCGCGCACGATCTCCTGGAGTTTGCGCATGTCCGTCTCGCGCCACACGGTACCCGTCGGGTTATGTGGCGTGTTGATCAGGATCATGCGGGTTTTCGGCGTGATTGCGGCTGCCAGACGATCGAACGGGATCGCGTAGTCGGGCGCTTCCAGCGTGACGAACACGGGCTTGCCGCCCGCGAGTTCGATCGACGGCAGGTAGCTGTCGTAGGTCGGTTCGACGACGATCACTTCATCACCCGGATGCACCGTGCACATGATCGCGGTCAGCAACGCCTGCGTCGCGCCGGCCGTGACGGTGATTTCGGTCGCCGGATCGTAACGCCGGCCGTAGACCTGCGCGATCTTGTCTGCGATCGCGTCGCGCAGCGGCGCGACGCCGGCCATCGGCGGATACTGGTTGTGCCCGTTGCGCATTGCCGTGGCAACCGCATCGACGATGCGTGGATCGCAGTCGAAATCCGGAAAGCCCTGGCCGAGGTTCACCGCGCCTTTTTCTGCGGCAAGCGCGCTCATGACCGTGAAGATCGTCGTGCCGACGTTCGGCAGGCGCGAGGGGAAAACGGGAGTCGTTGGCATGTCTGAAGGAGCGTTCATCGATACGGTCGAGGTCGGGTGGTGGTGCGGGCGTCAGGCCGGCGTGGTGTCGAGCGCGCAGGCCTCGGCAAAGGGTGCGGGTTGCGCGATCCGGAAGCCGAAGTCGCGTGCGGTGCGCTTCGCGAGCTTCAGCAGCGCGCGGTCTTTCGACACGAGCCACTCAACCTGGGCGGCGCGGGCGAGTTCCAGAAATTTCTGGTCGTCGCGGTCCTTGCACTTCGGCAGGGGCGGCGCGTCGGCGTCGACGGCCGGCGGCTCGACGAGGCTCGCGAGGCGAGCGACGGTCGCGAGCGCAGCCGCCTTGTCGACAGCGCGCGCCTGGAACTGTGGATAATCGAGCACATACTCGAGTTCGGTCAGGCAGCGGCCGTCGATCACGGCGGCAAGCGTGCCGCGTTCGAGCGCGGCCCGGATCGGGCGCGTAGCGGGGTCGTCGAATACGAGGATGTCGATCCAGACGTTCGAGTCGAGCACGACGCGATGCGCGGCATGCGGGGCGAGAGAGCGGGTCATTCGTTACAATCGGTGGTTTTCGTCTGACCGCAAGGCACGGCGTGCCAGCGAGCCTCTATGATAATCGTTCTCTCTCCAGCCAAATCCCTCGACTACGATACGCCCGCGCACGTCCAGTCTTACACGAAGCCTGCATTCGTCGACGACGCGTCTGAACTGATCGACGGCCTGCGCAAGCTTTCGCCGCAGGACATCGCGACGCTGATGGATATCTCCGATCCGCTCGCGCGCCTGAATTTCCAGCGCTACGCGGACTGGTCGTCGACCTTCACGCCGGCCAACGCGAAGCAGGCCGTGCTCGCGTTCAATGGCGACGTATATGAAGGATTCGACGCCAAATCGCTGTCGTCCGCCGATCTCGACTATGCGCAGCAGCACGTGCGCGTGCTGTCGGGCCTGTACGGGCTGTTGCGTCCGCTCGACCTGTTGCAGCCGTACCGGCTCGAGATGGGTACGCGCTTCGCGAATGCGCGCGGCAAGGATCTGTACGCGTTCTGGGGCGACCGCATCACGCGGGCGCTGAACGAGCAGCTCGAAACGCGCAGCGGCGCGGCGCGCGTGCTGGTCAACTGCGCGTCGACCGAATACTTCAAGTCGGTCAAGCCGAAACTGCTGGCCGCACCCGTCATTACGCCGGTATTCGAGGACTGGAAGGGCGGCCGCTACAAGATCATCAGCTTCCATGCGAAGCGTGCGCGCGGCCTGATGGCGCGCTTTATCGTCGAGAACCGTATTACCGACCCGAAGGCGCTGAAGGATTTCGCGACGGAAGGCTATGCGTTCGATGCGGCCGCGTCGAACGATTCGACTTACGTATATCGCCGGCGAGTCGGCGAGTGACCTTGCCGGCCGTTCACGAGACGGCCGGCGCATGCATGAGGCCGGGCAAGCGCTACACCGCCTGTTCCGGTCGTCCAAGGAGAGACAGATGGCCCTTTCGATCACCAGCAATTTCGACGCAGGCGCAATCGACGTCGTATCGTGTGACAGTCCCGATGCGATTCGACTGCGCGTGCGCGGCGACACCCGCTCGGAATTTGCGCAATGGTTTTACTACCGCTTGACGGGCGCGCGCGGCGAGCGCTGCGTGATGACGTTCGAGAATGCTGCCGAATGTGCGTATCCGTCGGGCTGGCGCAACTACAGCGCGGTGGCGAGCTATGACCGGGTCGACTGGTTCCGCGTGCCGACGACGTTCGACGGCAAGACGATGACCATCGACCATACGCCGGAATTCGACAGCATCTATTACGCGTATTTCGAACCGTACTCGGAAGAGCGTCACGCGGCGTTTCTCGGCGCGGTCCAGCAGTTGCCGCAGGCGAGCGTCGTCGAACTCGGTCGCACGGTCGAAGGTCGCCCGATGTCGCTGCTGACGCTCGGTACGCCGGAAACCGACGGCACGCCGAAGAAGAAGGTGTGGATCATCGCGCGCCAGCACCCTGGCGAGTCGATGGCCGAATGGTTCGTCGAAGGCCTCGTCAAGCGGCTGGCCGGATGGGGCGACTGGGCCGGCGATCCGGTCGCGCGCAAGCTGTACGATCGCGCGACGTTCCATATCGTCCCGAACATGAACCCGGACGGCAGCGTGCACGGCAACCTGCGCACCAATGCGGCAGGCGCGAACCTGAACCGCGAGTGGATGGCACCCGATGCCGAGCGCAGCCCCGAGGTGCTGGCCGTGCGCGATGCAATCCATGCGATCGGCTGCGACATGTTCTTCGACATTCACGGCGACGAGGATCTGCCGTACGTGTTCGTTGCCGGGTCCGAGATGCTGCCGAGCTTTACCGAGCAGCAGGGCAAGGAGCAGACCGCATTCATCGAAGCGTTCAAGGTCGCGAGCCCCGACTTCCAGACTGAGCACGGCTATGCCGCGAGCAAGTACAAGGAGGATGCGCTCAAGCTCGCGTCGAAGTACATCGGCCACCAGTTCGGCTGTCTGTCGCTGACGCTCGAGATGCCGTTCAAGGACAACGCGAACCTGCCCGACGAACGAGTCGGCTGGAACGGCGAGCGCAGCGCGGCGCTTGGCGCGGCGATGCTGGCGGCGATCCTGGTGCACGTCGACACGTTCGCGTAAGCGTAGCGTCGCCGTATGAAAAAAGCCGGGGCATCTCAGGATGCCCCGGCTTTTTTGCTCCTGTCGACATCGCTTCGTCGTATCAGGACTTCTTCGCAGTCTTCTTCACGACCTTCTTCTGGCCGCTCGACTTTTTCGTTGCGACGGCCTTCTTGCTGCCGGTACGGCCCGATGCCTTTGCCTTGCCCTTGCCTCGGTGCGACTTGCCCTTGAATTTCTTCGTGGAGGACGAGGAGCGCTCGACGCGCGGCTTCAGCGGCGGAACCGGATCGTTCCAGCTGAACGCGAGCATTTGCTGACCGACATAGCCGCATCGGAATTTCAGCGGCGTCGGGTCGCTGCCGTCGCTGTGGATGCCGAGGCCGTCGACCGTGACGATATTGTCGACCTTCACGCGCTGCTTGCCCTGGTCGAACGAGTCGTTCCATGGCGTGGTCGTCGCGTTGCCGCTGTCGAATGTGTTCGGCGCGAAGTCGACGCGGTCGAAGGCCGACGACGTGCTGGCGATGAAGCTGCCGTGCGCTGCACAATCGGCGGCGAGCGGATCGGCATGCATTTCGTTGACGAATTTGTTGATCAGTTCGGAGCGCTGGTCGAGCAGATCGGCGAATGCCGGTGTCGGAAGCGCAAGCGACAGGCCCGCAATACAGGCTGCCAGCTTGCCGAGCGCCCGGAAAATCCGGAGCGACGCAGGAGAGCTGTCCATCTGGTTATTGGTGAGGAGCGAATGAGACATCGGGCACGTATAGATGCCCGATGAAGAACCGGAGTTCAATCTTAGCGTAAAAAAGTTGTGCGGCAGTAGATGTCGCATTCTGCCGCACTGCGTGAGGGGCTGCCGGCACGGGATGACGGTGCTGCCGCCAGAGGGCAATTCAGGCGCGCGGGCCGCCAAGGCGATAGCGCCGGACGTCGAAGGTCGTGACCCAGGCGGGGCGATAGACGGCGATGAGTGCCGTCGCCATGCCGGTGAACCACGCTTCGCCGAGTGCAAGCAGCGCGGTGTTCAGCAGATAGCCGGCGGGAATCACGACGGGCACGCCATCCGCGAGCGCGAGCTGGACCCCGGCCGCAGCAGCGGCAACCGCGATGATCGCGATGGCCGGCGACAGGAATCCCTGGCCGGTAATGAACGACGCGAGATTGTGAGGCAACCATGCGAGTGCGGCGCGCTGCAGCAATGCCGACACGGCGACCGGCAGCGCGCCGTAAATCAGATAGGTCAGGCCAATACCCTGCCAGGGCGCGTCGAAGATGATCGCGGCGACCGCCGTGACGGCGCCCATCGCGATCAGTGCGAGTGTCCAGTCGAACAAGGTGACGAGCAGCGTCGCGCCGAGCAGATGCATGACGATGCCATCTTCGAGCCACGCATTCGAGGCCCAGAGGACCGCAATGGCAGTGACGAGCGCGAGCCACACGTGCTGGAGCGTGGCGTCCTGCAGGCGGACGAATGGACGATTCCAGATCGCGAGCGCGAGCAGGGCCACGGCGGCGATCCAGCCACCGATGCCAACCCAGAGCGGAAGCGGTGTGAAAAGAAAACCCATGCGTTCATATTACTCGTTGAGCATCAAAGGTGGGAATCCGCACACGCCGACCGTCGCAATATCGAGACTGTTTGCCTAGCGTTCTCGCCGGAACCGCGCCGGCGGCTCGGCGGCGATCGGCAGGTCCTGCGCGCTGTCGATCGAGGCCGGCAACGGATACGGGCGGTCATTCCGTTGCGTACGCAGCGGAACCGGGCCGTGTTCGCCGATGGGCGGCTTACGCGCGCGATTGCGGTTCGCCAGCAGCACCTCGAGGTGGGGCGACAGCCAGCCGTTGTAGATCGCGACCGCGGCGGCGCGGTTGGCGGCACCAAGCTGCTGGAAGATGCTGGCGAGGTGGATCTTGACGGTGCCTTCGCTGATGCCGAGTGTGCGGGCGATCATCTTGTTGGTGCTGCCCATGTGGACGAAGCGCATGATCTGCGCTTGCCGCGGCGACAAGAGGCCGCTCGGCGGCCGGCGGGGAAGTGACCCGGCGAGCGTCTGGAAATGGGCGTCGTAACGCGCCGCAGCAGTAGAGGGCAGCAGGCGGAGCGCGATCGGCGGAATGTAGTGCCCGCCCAGCAGTACGATCTCGAGCGCACGCACGATCAGGTGCGGCCGCGTGGAATGCGGGATCACGCCGGCGACACCGTAGTTGAAGAAGCGCTGGATGGCTTCGGGCGATGTTTCGTCGACCAGGACGGCGACGGGTGTCGGCGAGCAAGCGTTGCAGAGCGCCTGAAGCTCGCTGAGCCGGCCGACGTCGAGCCAGTCGATCGCGACGAGGTCGAAACGCTGGTTACGCAGCAGCCTGCGCGCCTGGAAACTGTCGGGCGCATCGTTGATGCCGGCGTGACGGTCGATCTGTCGCAACAGGGCCTTCAGTCCGTCACGCCGCTCGGCGTCTGAATTGAGCATCAGGAACCGCATATTCAACCTCCGTAATGTGAGCCATTGATCTGCCGTCTGGCATGCCTTGGGTCTGATGATGACAAAGACCTTACACGATGTCTGCTTGGCTGAAAGGCTTAGGAAAAGTATGAAATTTCGGGCGGCGGGAAGGCGGACAAGTAAAAAGCCGCTCCGGCGGGAACCGTGAGCGGCTTCAGGTGGGCAGGCCGTCAGGGCCTGCTGTGCTGCGGGTCAGTGGAAGTGCGGCTGGGCGGGTGACGCGTCTTCCGGCATTTCCGCGTGGACGATTTCGCCGAGCGGATCTGCGTAGAGCGGCACGCCGCAGTCATCGCAGTATTCGGGTTCGAAGCGGCCCGCGTGCCGCCGGACGTCGGTTACGCCGCATTCCTTCAGCAGGCTCACGATTTCCTCGACCGGCCCTTCGATCGGTGCTTCGCCTTCGAGCGTTGCGCTGTCGATCGACACGTCGCCGTTTTCACGGCCGTAGAGCGGCCATACGACGCCGTAGATTACGTCGTTGCTGGCACGCCGCGTGAAGCCGACACGGTACTCGTCGATACGGCGTTCGCCGAAGCCGGCGACCACCGCGCGCAGCTCTTGCGGTGCCGCACCAAGTGTGTCGAAAAGATAACGAATGGCCGTTCTCACCGTGTGCGGACGCACGCGTTCGTCCGCATCGCGGCAGGCGGAATAGTACGCGTCCGGAAGCAGGCATTCGAATTCGCAGCCGGGCAGGGCGATCGACAGGTTCGGGCCGCCCTGGCCCGTCCATTGCTCGAGGCACTGGCCACGTTCGATCCGGCTGCCGCCTTCTTCTTCCTGCCAGCGGAACAGTGGCGCGCCAGCGGGAGCCGCGACGACGGCGAGCAGGAAGCGCGGGTCGGCCAGGATCGGCGAGGTTTCGGGCAGGTCGCCGAAGCTGAGCTTGGGCGTGTGCTGGCTGATCGCCGCATGCGCGAGCTGCTGGGCGAGCCGGTAGGTCTCGACGTGGTGGCGCGGCAACTGGTCGATGCTATAGAGGAACGGGGCAAGCCCGACGAGGGTGCCGTTCGCCAGGACGTGCGCCTGCAGGTGCGTTCGCAGCGCGTCGGCAACTTCGCCCTTGAGCGGGCCCGACGGAATCATGTAGCGCGTCCATGCGAGAACCGGGACGGCGACCAGCAGCGCATCGAACGGTTGGCCTTCGTGCTCGATCACCATCGACTCGCTGTGCGTCTCGGCCATGTCGGCGAGCGCGCCATAGGCGTCGGGGTGATTCTGCTGAAGATGGTCGAGCGCTGCGTCGAGCGTGGTCTGGTTGCCGTTGCGGACAATCTTGGCGAGCAGCGCGTCGAGCTTCGCTTCCCAGAAGCGATCCTCGATGCGGCTGCCCGACGCGAAGAGCGCAAGCGACAGACCGACCAGTTTGTCGGCATCGGGGGGGAGGCGTTTGGCGATTCGCTGGCGCATATTAAAGACGTATATAGAAAGAGGCGAAGAACCTCACATTCTAGTCCGTTCTTTGCACCATAAGCGGTCTCGTGCCGAGGCATGGCCGGCCGGCCGAATTGCGGCTTTTGTAAAAAAGTTGCTTCAAACCCCTTGCGCGAATGCCGCGAGCTACCTACAATCACGCCTCTTTCGCGCTAACGGAAACACGGTGCGGGAGAGGGAAGCAGGGTTGGCGGTGTGCTGCAGTCTGAAGCGCGCAACCGGCCTGGAAGTTGAGCCCCGCAGTCGCAACGATGTAGTGAAAAAAGTTGTTGACGAAATGCGAAACACGGTTCATAATCTCGCTTCTCTGCTGCTGAAAACGCAGCGCTGCTGAGAAACACGAAGTTCCTCGCAGAATGCTCTTTAAAAATTAACAGCCGATAAGTGTGGGCGCTTGATGGAAGCGAGCTGATCCTCGGA
>NZ_JAAGPB010000377.1:0-8507 GCF_017104585.1 Burkholderia sp. Ac-20392 | reverse complement strand
CGGCCGCGTGCGAGCCGCGACATCACCGTGCCGACCGGCACGTCCGCGATCGCCGCAATCTCGCGGTAACTCAGGTCCTCCATCTCGCGCAGCACGAGCACCTCGCGGTATTCGGGCGGCAGCTTCGCGAGCGCTTCATTCACGAGCCGCACGTTCTCGCCCCGCAGCAGGTGCGCGAGCGGATCATCGGTCGCCGGTTGCCAGTCGTCGGGCACGTCGGTGTCGTCGAGCGTGTCGGGCAGCGCAACCTCGTGCGCATGCGTACGGCGCCGCCATTCCGTGTACCAGGTGTGGCGCACGATCGTCAGCAGCCATGGCCGCGCGTTGTCGCCGCGGCACGAATCGACGAAGCGCAGCGCGCGCATGCACGCGTCCTGGACGACGTCGTCCGCATCGCCGGCGCTGCCGCTCAGCCAGCGCGCGAGGTTGTACGCGGCGTCGAGATGCGGCAGCACGAGCACGCGAAACCGCTCGCCGCGCGCAACCGCGTCGTCCACCGACCGCTCATCGACCGCCTGTCCGGCTTGCCCCACATGGCCTCCCTGATCCCGGCGGCCGAAGCCGCGCCCGTTCCGGGCACGGTGCCCGGACAGACCGGCAACGTGCGCGCTCGATGACCTTACCGTCGTTGCGTCGAGTTTATTCCCGCGCCGCGCGCCCGAAACGTAAATAAATCGTCGAACAGCCCTGTGGCCGGGCCGTCCGCGCCGGTTACGGCGTAGTGCTCCAGTAACCCGGGCCCGCGTAAGCGGCGCGCAGGTAGTCGATGAAGTAGCGCACGCGCGCCGGCACGTAGCGCTGCTGCGGGTAGACCGCGAGGATGTCGTAGTCGGGCAAGGCATACTCGTCGAGCACGGTCTCGAGCTCCCCCGTCTCGAGCTGCGCGGCGATTTCCCACGTCGAGCGCCAGCCGAGCCCGAGGCCCTCGGCCACCCAGCGGTGCAGCAACTCGCCGTCATTGCAGTCGAGATTGCCGGCCACGCGCATCGTCGCGATCTTGCCGTGGCGCTGGAAATACCAGCCGCGGTTCTGGCCGCCCTGCAGGTTGAACGCCAGGCAGTTGTGCTTGAGCAGATCGTCGAGCGACTTCGGCCGGCCGTGCCGGCGGAAATACTCGGGCGTGCCGCACACCACGCGCCGGTTCGACGCGAGCTTCACCGCGACGAAGTTCGGATCGACGGCCCCGCCGATCCGGATCGACAGGTCGTAGCCTTCGCGCACGAGATCGACGACGCGGTCGGTCAGATTGAACGACAGCTGCATCTCGGGTTTGTCGACCAGAAAGCCGGGGGCGTGCGGCGCGACGTGCTTGCGCCCGAACGCGGCCGGCGCGGACACGATCAGGTGCCCGCTGACCGCGCGCCGCCCGGCGGCCAGCTCGTTCTCGGCCTGATCCCATTCGGACAGCAGGCCGCGGCAGCGCTCGAGGAACGCCGCGCCCTCCTCGCTGACCACCAGCCGCCGCGTCGAGCGGTACATCAACTTCACGCCGAGACGCTTTTCGAGCGCGTCGATGCGCCGCCCGAGCACCACCGGCGACACGCCCTCCTCGAGCGCCGCCGCCGCGAGGCTGCCGGCGTCGGCCACCCGCACGAACGTCTCGATCTGCTTGAAGCGATCCATCTCCCGTCTCCGTCTCTGTTCCGGCACCGGCGGAAAGCCCCGCCCAACCGTCATTCCATACTTTTAGTTTCGAAAAAAGCGACTCAGGCTGATCTTATCAAACCTTTCCTGCGTCCCTAAAGTGTCCCCAACAGACCCATTTGCAAGATCCACCCCATTCAAGGAGACATTCATGGCCAAGATGAGAGCCGTCGACGCAGCTGTGCTCGTGCTCGAGAAAGAAGGCATCCAGACCGCGTTCGGCGTGCCGGGCGCAGCGATCAACCCGTTCTACTCCGCCATGCGCAAGTCGGGTGGCATCAGCCACGTGCTGGCACGCCACGTCGAAGGCGCGTCGCACATGGCCGAAGGCTTCACGCGTGCCGCCCCGGGCAACATCGGCGTGTGCATCGGCACGTCGGGCCCCGCCGGCACCGACATGATCACCGGCCTCTACTCCGCATCGGCCGACTCGATTCCGATCCTCGCGATCACGGGCCAGGCACCGCGCGCCCGCCTGTACAAGGAAGACTTCCAGGCCGTCGACATCGAATCGATCGCGAAGCCGGTCACGAAGTGGGCCGTCACCGTGCGTGAGCCGGCGCTCGTGCCGCGCGTGTTCCAGCAGGCATTCCACCTGATGCGCTCGGGTCGTCCGGGCCCGGTGCTGGTCGACCTGCCGATCGACGTGCAGCTCGCGGAAATCGAATTCGACATCGACACGTATGAACCGCTGCCGGTCTACAAGCCCGCGGCCACCCGCGCGCAGATCGAGAAGGCGCTCGCGATGCTCAACGACGCGGACAAGCCGCTGATCGTGTCGGGCGGCGGCGTGCTCAACGCAGCAGCCGAGGACCTGCTCGTCCAGTTCGCCGAAACGATCGGCGTGCCGGTGATCCCGACGCTGATGTCGTGGGGCGCGATTCCGGACGACCACCCGCTGATGGCCGGCATGGTCGGCCTGCAGACGTCGCACCGCTACGGCAACGCCACGATGCTCGCGTCCGACTTCGTGCTCGGCATCGGCAACCGCTGGGCGAACCGCCACACGGGCAGCGTCGAGGTCTACACGAAGGGCCGCAAGTTCGTGCACGTCGACATCGAACCGACGCAGATCGGCCGCGTGTTCGGCCCGGATCTCGGCATCGTGTCCGACGCAAAGGCCGCGCTCGAGCTGTTCGTCGCCGTCGCACAGGAATGGAAGGCCGCCGGCAAGCTGAAGGACCGCAGCGCCTGGGTCGCCGACTGCCAGGAACGCAAGCGCACGCTGCAACGCAAGACGCACTTCGACAACGTGCCGGTCAAGCCGCAGCGCGTGTACGAAGAGATGAACAAGGTGTTCGGCCGCGATACGTGCTACGTCAGCACGATCGGCCTGTCGCAGATCGCCGCCGCGCAGTTCCTGCACGTGTTCAAGGCGCGCAACTGGATCAACTGCGGCCAGGCCGGCCCGCTCGGCTGGACGATCCCCGCCGCGCTCGGTGTGCGTGCAGCGGACCCGAGCCGCCCGATCGTCGCGCTGTCCGGCGACTACGACTTCCAGTTCATGATCGAGGAACTGGCAGCCGGCGCGCAATTCAAGCTGCCGTACGTGCACGTCGTCGTGAACAACTCGTACCTCGGGCTGATCCGCCAGGCGCAACGTGCGTTCGACATGGACTACTGCGTGCAGCTCGCATTTGACAACGTGAACGCACCGGAACTGAACGGCTATGGCGTCGACCACGTGGCCGTCGCGGAAGGCCTCGGCTGCAAGGCGCTGCGCGTGTTCAAGCCGGAAGAGATCGAGCCGGCGCTGCGTCAGGCGCAAACGCTCGCGGAAGAGTTCAGCGTGCCGGTGGTCGTGGAAGTGATCCTCGAGCGCGTGACGAACATCTCGATGGGCACGGAAATCGACGCGATCAACGAATTCGAGGATCTCGCCGAAAAGGCCGAGCACGCACCGACCGCGATCTCGATGCTCGACTGAACCGCACGACATTTTTGACTGACCGACCGAAGAGGCTTAGCTCATGCCGAAGTTTGCTGCAAACCTGACCATGCTGTTCAACGAAGTGCCGTTCCTCGACCGCTTCAAGGCGGCCGCCGATGCGGGCTTCGACGCCGTCGAGTTCCTGTTCCCGTATCCGTACGCGAAAGAGGAACTCGCCGAGCGGCTCGAGACGCATCGCCTGCGCCTCGTGCTGCACAACCTGCCCGCCGGCAACTGGGACCAGGGCGAGCGCGGCATCGCGTGCCTGCCCGATCGCGTCGGCGAATTCCAGGAAGGGGTCGGCCGTGCGATCGAATACGCGAAGGCGTTGAAGGTGCCGCAGCTGAACTGCCTCGTCGGCATCCCGTCGGCGAGTACGGCGCGCGACAAGACGTTCGTCACGATCGTCGACAACCTGCGCTTTGCCGCCGATGCGCTCAAGCGCGAAGGCATCCGCCTGCTCGTCGAGCCGTGCAACAGCTTCGACATCCCGGGCTTCGCGCTGAACCGCTCGTCGGAAGGGCTCGACGTGATCCGCGCGGTCGGCTCGGACAACCTGTTCCTGCAGTACGACATCTATCACATGCAGCGCATGGAAGGCGAACTGGCCGCGACGATCGAACGCAACCTCGCATCGATCGGCCACGTCCAGCTCGCGGACAACCCGGGCCGTAACGAGCCGGGCACGGGCGAGATCAACTACGCGTTCCTGTTCGCGCTGCTCGACCGGCTCGGCTATGCCGGCTACGTCGGCTGCGAGTACAAGCCCCGCACCACCACGACGGAAGGCCTCGGCTGGCTGCAAAGCGTCGCCGGCTGCGCACCGGGCTCGGCGCGTCGCGCCGCCTGAGTCGCACCCTTCCCGTTTCAGCCCTATAGGAGACTTTCACATGGCAACCATCGGTTTCATCGGCCTCGGCATCATGGGCGCGCACATGGCGCGCAACCTGCTCAAGGGCGACCACCAGCTCGTCGTGAACGGCGCGTTCCCGATTCCGGACGACCTGCGCACCAGCGCGAAGGTCGTCGCGAACTCGACCGAAGTCGCACAGAACGCGGACGTCATCGTCGTGATGGTGCCGGATACGCCGGACGTGCGTAACGTGCTGTTCGCCGACGACGGCGTCGCGAAGGGCCTCTCGGCCGGCAAGCTCGTGATCGACATGAGCTCGATCTCGCCGCTCGACACGCAGGAATTCGCGAAACAGATCAACGCACTCGGCTGCGACTACCTCGACGCGCCGGTGTCCGGCGGCGAAGTCGGCGCACGCGAAGCGTCGCTGACGATCATGGTCGGCGGCCCGGAAGCGGCATTCGAGCGCGCCAAGCCGCTGTTCGAGAAGATGGGCAAGAACATCACGCTCGTCGGCGACAACGGTGCGGGCCAGACCTGCAAGGTCGCGAACCAGATCATCGTCGCGCTGAACATCGAAGCGGTCGGCGAAGCGCTGCTGTTCGCCGCACGTTCGGGCGCCGATCCGGAGCGCGTGCGCCAGGCGCTGATGGGCGGCTTCGCCGCATCGCGCATCCTCGAAGTGCACGGCGCGCGGATGACCAAGCGCACGTTCGATCCGGGCTTCCGCATCGAGCTGCACCAGAAGGACCTGAACCTCGCGCTCGACGGCGCACGCAAGCTCGGTCTCGCACTGCCGCACACGGCCAGCGCGCAGCAGCTGTTCAGCGTGTGTGCATCGCACGGCGGCAAGGCATGGGACCACTCGGCACTCGTGCGTGCGCTCGAGATCATGTCGAACTTCGAGATCGGCCAGACGCCGGCCGCGTAACGCAGCTGCAACGATGCGCGTTTCCGCTGCGATGGCGGAGGCGCGCGACAGACATACGTGACCGGCACGGCCGGTCGCATCGATGCGCGACACATTCGCGCATCACGGTGGGGCGCCCCGCCCTGCACTGCCGACGGCATGCGGGACGGGGCGAAAAACGCCGCTCTGGGCTGAGAGCGGCGTGGTGGGGTCCGCAGCGGCACCCGGCGACGCCGGGGAAGCCTTGGTCGGTCAGACGTCGTCGTCGGGTGTCCGCCTGTCGGATTTCGCGTATTACATTTCTTTACGTTCAAGCGTGCGATTTTTCATGCAATCGTCGTCATGAACGCCTACACTTTCGCCACGCCTTTCGAGAAAACCGCCGCGCTTGCGCTCACCCCCGGTGACCGCGCCCAGCGCGGTGTTTTTTTCGCCACTTCACGGCGCGTTTTCTTTTCAACCACCTAAGGAGTGCAACGATGGGTCTTCTTTCGTTTATCAAAGAGGCGGGTGAAAAACTGCTGGGTCATGCCGATGCGCAAGCAGCGGAAGATCCGAATGCCGCAAACCAGACCGCGGCTGATGCCATCAAGAACTACATCAACACGCAGGGTCTCGACACGTCGAACCTGACCGTCGCGTTCGACGGCGCATCGCGCACCGTGACGCTGTCGGGCAGCGTCGCCGACCTCGACACGAAGGCCAAGGTCAAGGTCGCGGCCGGCAACGTGCAAGGTGTCGCTGGCGTCAACGACGACGATCTGCAGCCGGACGATCCGGAAGTGCAGTACCACGATGTGAAGTCGGGCGACACGCTGTCGGCCATCGCCAAGGAAGTCTATGGCGACGCGAACAAGTACCCGGTGATCTTCGAGGCGAACAAGCCGATGCTGTCGAGCCCGGACCGGATCTACCCGGGCCAGAAGCTCGTGATTCCGCCGCAGTCCTGAGCATTGTTGCCGGACTGACGGACGCAAAAAAGGCAGGCCGAGGGCCTGCCTTTTTTCATGGTGACGCGTGCGGCCCGCGCCGCGCGCATCGGTCAGCCGATCAAAGCGTATCGAACGTGCGTTGCAATGCGTCGCGGCCGTGGATGCCGTTCGCGAGCGCGAGCATCAGCAGCACGCGCGCCTTGAACGGGTTCAGCGACCCCGCGCTCACGAAGCCGAGCGCATCGTCGCTCGCGGCGCCGTTGCGCATCACGTGCCCCGACCCGACGCGCGATGCGCGAACCACCGCAACGCCAGCGCTTACCGCATCGGCCAGCGCCGCCTGCAGCGTCGCATGGATCGAGCCGTTGCCGGTGCCCGCGACGACCAGACCGCGCACGCCGGCCGCGACGAGCGCATCGACGGCCGTACGCGTTACGCCCGCGTAGCTCGCGACGACTTCGACGGGCGGCCACACGGCGGCGATCGCCAGTTGCGTGTCGCGCGCACGCGTGACGCGGCGTGCGAATTCGACCCGGCCGTCCTGCACCCAGCCGAGTGCGCCGAGCTCCGGCGACTGGAACGCATCGACCGCGTAGGTGCTCGTCTTCACGACGTCGCGCGCGCCGTGGATCCGGTTGTTGAACGCGACCAGCACGCCCTGCCCGCGCGCGGACGGATGCGCAGCCACCGTCACCGCGTTCAGCAGGTTCAACGGGCCGTCGGACGACAGCGCGGTCGCCGGGCGCATCGCGGCCGTCAGCACGACCGGCTTGTCGCCGTTGACGACCAGGTGCAGCGCATACGCGGTTTCCTCGAGCGTGTCGGTGCCGTGGGTGATCACGATGCCGTCGATCGCCGGATCGGCCATCAGCGCGTCGATCCGCGCGGCAAGCGTATTCCACAGCGGCAGCGCGAGGTCCTTGCTGTCGATGCTGGCGATCTGCTCCGCGTCGATGCGCGCGACGGACGCGAGCGCCGGCACCGCATCGACCAGGAAATTGACGCCGAGCGCGCCGGCCTGGTAGCCGGCCGTGCTGGCCGCGTCGGGCGCGGCGCCGGCGATCGTGCCGCCAGTGGCGAGCACGGCGATGCGCGGCAGGGCCGCCGCGGACGAAGAAGATGCGGAATTCGGAGTATTCATGGCCGCGATTGTAAAGGCTTGCGGCCGGGATCCGGCAGGTTCCGGCACGGCGATCGAGGCCGGCCGCCACACATCATGGTTTGTCCCGATCGTCCAGCCGCACGTGCCGTCAACGGCCGTGGTGTCCGCAACGTTATAGAAAGTGCCGTTTTGGTGTTTTCACATTGATTTGCCATAATCGGAACGCGCTGTGCGATGCGGCCCTATCCTCATCGCGCGGTGCTTCGTGACGGCGTCGATAACACGCAATTCACCCCATGGGAGTGTCGAAATGAAAATCCAATCGCTCGTAGCCGCAGTGCTTCTCGGCGGCATGCTGGCTTCCCCCGCGTTCGCGGCGAACAGCCAGCAGGACAAGATGAAAGCCTGTAACACCCAGGCAGCCGGCAAGACGGGCGACGAACGCAAGGCGTTCATGAAGGACTGCCTGTCGACAAAGCCCGCGAAGGCCATGTCGCAGCAGGAAAAGATGAAGGCGTGCAACACGCAGGCCACCGGCAAGAAGGGCGACGACCGCAAGGCGTTCATGAAGAGCTGCCTGAGCAACGCGCCGGCAGCCTGAGTCCCGGCGCTCCCGTATCGAATGCCGCGCACCGCTTCGGCGGGCGCGGCATTTTTGTTTTCGTTGCACGCGCATCGACGCCCCCCCGCCCCTCGCCTCTCCCGCGCCTCCCGCCCCGCTTTCCCGGCCCGTCGTGCCGGCGCCGCCACATGGTGCGGCAATTCGCCGCGTTTTCTTCTATGATGGCTGCAACGCGGCCCATCCAAGTACAAGAAGCGCCATCGGGCCGCCCTCGAGACAGACGCGCACACGCGTCAAACGGAGGCATGGATGGCATGGAGACAACACCGCTGGTTCCGCCGCTGGCTGATCGTGATCGTATTCTGGGCCGTGCCCGTTGCGATCGTCGCCGTGCGCGAGATCCGCGAGGAAATGGCGTACAACAAGGCGGACCTGCAGCTCGCGCTGACCACCTGGCAGCTCACCGACGCGCAGCAGACATGCGGCGCCGCCGAGAACTGACAACGGGATCCTGACGAGGCGCACGCGGCTGTCATCGTGTGCGAATTGCTCACCGTCTAGGCATCGCGCCAGC
>NZ_JAAGPB010000376.1:0-8631 GCF_017104585.1 Burkholderia sp. Ac-20392 | reverse complement strand
CCCGACATGCTCGAACGCGCGATGCTGATCGGCATGCGCAACGATTTCCGCCGTGACGATGCGCTCGAAGTCGCGCTCGACTGCGTGACGCACGGCGCGGCGCGCGGTTGCGGCTTCGACGGTTACGGGCTGCAGCCGGGCAGCCGCGCGGACGTCGTGCTGGTCGATGCGCTGACGTTCGCCGAGGCCGTCGTCGCACGGCCGGTGCGACGGCTCGTCGTGTCGTCGGGGAAGGTCGTTGCGCGCAACGGCGCGCTGGTGTGAGTGAAGCGTGCGCGCAGCGTCGCCCCGGTATGATCCGGTTTTCAGCCGGATTTCCGGGGAGACGACGATGCGACGCACGACAGCGGCACGGGCCGCACGATGGATGGCGGCGGCCCTGTTCGCCGTGACCACCGCGCACGCGGTGGCGGCCGGCCCGACCGACGCGCAGCAGGAAGCCAACCGGCGGACCGTGCTCGCGTTCTATGAAAAAGGCCTGAACGAGAAAGATGCGGACGCTGCGCTCGCGTACGTCGGCGATCGCTACGTGCAGCACAACCCGAATGCGGCCGACGGCCGCGATGGCTTCCGCAAGTTCGTCGCGTTCCTGCGCGACAAATATCCGCAGTCGCACAGCGAGATCAAGCGCTCGTTCGTCGACGGCGACTACGTGATCCTGCACGTGCATGCGGTGCGTGAACCCGGCACGCGCGGCAGCGCGATCATGGATATCTTCCGGCTCGAGAACGGCAAGATCGTCGAGCACTGGGATGTGAACCAGCCGGTGCCCGAGCAGGCCGCGAACGGGAACACGATGTTCTGACGGGGCCGAGCGCGCGGGCGTTTTGGCACGCCCGCGATCTCGTCGCATCGGCCATGCGGGCGGCGTCGCGGCGTCCTTCTCATTGCCGCCGCATCCCGCCTGCTTGTTACTCCTCGAGCTCCAGCATCGTCGCGAGCGCCTTCGTCAGTTCGCTCACCATCGGGTCGGCCGTCGGCCGATGCAGGATCGCGATGTCCATGTGCTCGATCGGCGCGAACCCCTGTTTCGCGGTCAGCACGACGTGCTCGTCCGTCACCACGCGCGCGGGCAGCACGCTGATGCCGAGCCCGTCCGCGACGGCGGCCTGGATGCCGCTCAGGCTCGACGTCGTGAAGCTGATCCGCCAGCGGCGGCCGCGCTCCTCGATCGCCTTGATCATGTCGTCGCGATAGAGCCCGCGCGGCGGGAACACGACGATCGGCACCGGGTCGAGATCGATCGTCGGATGCTTCGCGCTGTCGATCCAGCGCAGCTTCTCGGGCCAGCGCACGACGGCCTCGCGGCTGTCGCGCCGCTGCTTGATCAGCACGAGATCGAGCTCGCCGCGGTCGTACGCGGCGCTGATATCGCGGCTCAGCCCGCACATCACTTCGAGCTTGACCTGCGGATGCGCGCGCTTGAACGCGGCGAGCGCATGCGTCGTGCGGCCTGCCGCGAAATCGTCGGGCACGCCGAGCCGGATCGTCAGCGCGACCGTGGCGCCCGACAGCGCTTCCAGCATTTCATCGTTCAGCGCGATCATGCGCCGCGCATAGCTGAGCACCGTCACGCCCGCGTCGGTCGGCCGCACGTCGCGCGTGCCGCGGTCGAGCAGGCGGTGCCCGGCGATTTCCTCGAGCCGGCGCACCTTCTGGCTGACCGTCGACTGCGTCGAATGCAGGCGCGCGGACGCCGTCGTGAAGCTGCCGCAGTCGGCGACCATCACGAGCGCGCGCAGCAGGTCGAGGTCGAACAGGGGTCTATTCATTTCTGCACTTTTGCGGATTCGAACATTTCATTTCCAAATGCGTGCGACGACTTTTAACATGGCCGGACGCCGCGGGCAATCGCGGTTTCGCCGGACATGGCGCGGCGTCGTACTGCGCCACGGGGGCGCCTCGCCTGACGTATTGCATCGGCCGCGTATCGGCGTGCGCGGCACGCAAGGAGGAAACGGGATGTTGTTCAAACGGATTGCGATCATCGGCTCGTTTGCGTTGACTACGCTCACGTCGGCAGTGGCCGCCGCCGACGGCGGCGCGCTCGAAGGCCGGCTGCGCAGCGCGGCCGATCGCGGCGATGCGGGCGACGTGCGCACGCTGCTCGAGCGCGGCGCGCAGATCGATTCACGTGACGGGCAGGGCCGCACGGCGCTCCTGATCGCGACGCACGGCAATCACGTCGATGCGGCGCGCGTGCTGATCGACGCGGGCGCGGACGTCAACGCGAAGGATGCGATCCAGGACAGCCCGTACCTGTATGCCGGTGCGCGCGGCTATCTCGACATCCTGCGGATGACGCTTGCGCATGGCGCCGACCTGCGCAGCACGAACCGGTATCGCGGCACCGCGCTGATTCCGGCGGCGGAGCGTGGCCATGTGGATGCGGTGCGCACGCTGATCGACGCGGGCGTGAACGTCGACCATGTGAACCGGCTCGGCTGGACCGCGCTGCTGGAGGCGATCATGCTCGGCGACGGCAGCGAGCGATATGTACGGATCGTGCAACTGCTCGTGGACGGGCGCGCGAACGTCAATCTGGCCGATTCCAACGGCGAGACGCCGCTGCAGCATGCGCGGCGGCGCGGGTATGGGGCGATCGAGCGGGTGTTGGTGGCGGCGGGGGCGCGGTAGCGGGCGGCGTGGGCGAAGGGGCAGCGATCAGACCCATACTTCCCGATAGAGATGAAGCGCCTTCGACCACTTGACCAGATTTTTCCAGATGGCGCGAAGTGGCGTGCCCGAGCGCTGGGCAGCTTCCTCGGCTGCTTTCACTACAACCGGCAGCGGGACCTCGTCGAGGATGACAGCGAAATGCGCTTCATACCCGGCGGGGATTTGCCCGGAGGCAAACGCGTCGACGAGCAATCGCTCGGTCAATTCGCTCTTGTGGCTGACGTTTGCGCCAATGACGGCCTTGTAAAGACCGCGTTGAGCCGGCCGCGGTCGGGTCATGAGTTCGATGCCGAGCAAGCCTAGCAACGGGATCAGCTTGTTGACGCCGAGATCCTTGAGTTTGCCGTTTTCCAGCTGATTCACGGTGAGGCGAGAAAGTCCGGCGAGCCTGGCCAGCCGAGCCTGCGTGAGGTCGAGTTCCGCTCGCCGTTTCGCGACGGCCTGACCGATCTCGTAAAGTTGCATGCGGGCCTTCCTGCACGGATCAATGGCTCATGAATGTAAGGTATATCTTGCATCGCCGGATGTGCCTGCGCATTCGAGCAGCCTTTTTTGCGGTATAGGATGCGGCATCGATTTTCTACGAAAGGCAGCGGGGCGAGGCTTCGTCTTGATTCCCTGTATAGACATCACCATCCAACGGATATCCGGAAAAACTCGCTTTGTGGCAGATGTGCGTCGTAAAGGGTAAACACCGAAAAGCCATGTAAATCCTGCAAGATGGCCTTATTTAAAGCGCTGCCCTATCTTCCCATCCCGATTCCGGAACGCGCCCACCCTCCCTCCACCCCGCCCCCGTTTCCCCCGCTTGCGCTCAAAAATTGAGCGGTCTAGACTGCATCGCAGTTTCATCGAAGTCCCTGTCTTTCGCGCACCGCGCCGGGCATGCCGGCGCAACGCTCCCCACCGGACGCCGGCGTTCGCCCGCCGCGTCGAGACCATCAAGGACACGCCATGAACCGCACTGCAAAGCTCCTCGTTACCGCGCTGGCGTTCGCGCCGCTCGTGTCGTTCGCGCAGGACGCGTCGACGATCCGCTGGGGCATCGACCCCACGTATCCGCCGTTCGAGGCGAAGCAGCCCGACGGCTCGCTCGCCGGCTTCGACATCGACCTGCGCAATGCGATCTGCGAGCAACTGCATGCGAAGTGCGTGTGGGTCGAGCAGGGTTTCGACGGGATGATTCCGGCGCTGCGCGCCCGCAAGTTCGACGTGATCATGTCCGCGATGACGGCCACCGACGAGCGGCTCAAGCAGATCGACTTCTCGAACAAGCTGTATGCGTCGCCGGGCGCGCTCGTCGCGCCGGTCGGCTCGAAGCTGCTGCCGACCGCGGAGTCGCTCGCGGGCAAGCGCATCGGGATCGACCAGGGCACGACGCAGGAGGCGTACGCGAAGGCCGAATGGGCGACCAAGGGCGTGACGATCGTCTCGTACCAGAACCAGGACCAGGTGTATCAGGATCTCGTCAACGGCCGCCTCGACGCGACCTTCCAGGACAAGACGCAGGCCGGCTACTCGTTCCTGAAGACGCCGCGCGGCAAGGGCTACGCGTTCGCGGGCCCCGACGTGACCGACGTGCGGATCACCGGCTACGGCGTCGCGATGGGCGTGCGCAAGGGCGACGAAGCGATGAAGAAGCGGCTGAACGACGCGATCGTCGCGATTCGCGCGAACGGCACGTACCAGAAGATCGCCGCCAAATATTTCGACTTCGACATCTACGGCACGAAGCAGCAGCTGACTTCGGCACCGTGATTCCGTGATTCATTCCATCGACAGGCACACCATGACGAGTATCCAGGATCGCGTCGCGCAAGCCGTGACCCCCGAACTGATCGCCGCGTTCCGCGAGGAAGGCGCGGTCTGCATCAAGGGCATCTTTTCACCCGACGAAGTCGCCGCGCTGCGCGCCGGCATCGACACGAATCTCGCGCAGCCCAGCGAGCGCGCAAAAGTCGCGAGCCGGCCCGACGATCCGGGCTGGTTCTTCGAGGATTTCTGCAACTGGCAGCACAACGACGCGTATCGCGACTTCATCGTGCGCTCGCCGGCGCCGTCGGTCGCCGCCGCGCTGATGGGCAGCGAAAACGTACGGCTGCATCACGACCACCTGCTCGTGAAGGAGCCCGGCACGCGGCAGCGCACGCCGTGGCACCAGGACCAGCCGTACTACAACATCGAAGGCGACGACAACGTCAGCATGTGGATTCCGGTCGATCCGGTGCCGCTCGAATCGACGCTGGAATTCGTCGCGGGCTCGCATCTCGGGCCGTGGCTGATGCCGCGCACGTTCATGGACAAGGAGGCGAAGTGGTTCCCGGAAGGCAGCCTGGCCGACTTGCCCGACATCGAAGGCGATCGCGCGGCCTTCCCGATCCGCCATTGGGCGCTCGAGCCCGGCGACATGGTGTGCTTCCGGATGCTCACGCTGCATGCGTCGGGCGGTACGCAGAACCGTCGCCGCGCGTTCTCGATCCGCTTCGTCGGCGACGATATCCGCCACGCGCCGCGCCGCTGGAAGACGTCGCCCGATTTTCCCGGGCTCGCCGGGCAGCTGCCCGACGGCGCGCCGCTCGATCACCCGCTGTTTCCGGTCGTGTGGTCGCGAGGCGCGGGGCAGGCCGGCGCGATCTGACGCGGGCGGGCGTGCATGACGGACGCGGCGGCCGTTTCCTGACGAAACGGCCGCCGCGCGCTTTTGTGCGTGGGGAAAAGGATCAGGTCGGGTGGCGTCCGGCGCCCGGCTTGAAGCGCGAGCCGAGCCGGTAGCGGTTGCCCGGATGCAGGAAGTGCACGAACGTGACGGGCTGCCCGTTCGTCCAGGTGCGGCGCGTGAGCGTGAGGCACGGCTCGTCGGCGCGCATGTCGAGCAGCCGCGCCTGTTCGCCGGTCGGCAGCGACGCATCGACCACGTGCTCGATTTCCAGTTCGTAGTGCGACACGTTGTTGTACAGGTACTCGGACGGCGGTTCGACCTGGAAATCCTGGTCGATGAAACCGGGCGCGGCGGCCGGGTTCACGTAGCGATCCTCGAGCTGGATCGGGCGGCCGTTTTCCTCGTGCACGCACACCACATGAAAGACCGGCGTGTTGACCGGCAAGCCGAACGCGGCCGCGACGTCGAACGACGCGGGCTCGCTCGACTGGCTCAGCACGCGGCAGCGATATTCGTGCCCGCGCGCGCGGATTTCGTCGCGGATGTGCGCGATCATCAGCAGGTTCGACTGCGGCTTCACTTCGGCGACGAAGGTGCCGACGCCCGCGATGCGCTTCAGCACGCCTTCCTCGGTCAACTCGCGCAGTGCGCGGTTGACCGTCATGCGCGCGACGCCGAACTGCGCGGCGAGATCGAGCTCGGACGGAATGCGGTCCCCAGGGCGCCAGTCGCCCGCTTCGACGTTCTGGCGAACGAGCGTCTTGATTTGCTGGAACGGTGCGGTGGCCTTCGTGACCATCGGGGATCCTTGCGCGAAAAGGTGACGATGCTAGTCGTCGTGACTGACGATGACCAGGATCTCCGCCTGCGCGGTGCCGAGGCTGCGCGTGCGGTGCGGGATGAGTGCGTTGAAATAGACTGAATCGCCGGTCTTGAGTTGCACCGTTTCGTTCGGAAATTCGATTTCGACGCGCCCCTTGTGCACGAACAGGAACTCCTCGCCTTCGTGCTCGCGGAACGTCGACGCGACGAATTCGTGCGGCGGATGCACGACGAACGGCAGCATCTTCTTCGGCGCGACGCCGGCCGCGATGCTTTCGAAGCGATGCGCGTGGCTGTCGGCCGCCGCGCCCATCGCCGTGCGCTCGCCGGCGCGCGTGACCGTGATCAGCTCGCGGTTGTGGCTTTCCGAGAACAACTGCTCGACGTCGACATTCAGTGCCTTCGACAGCTTCAGCGCGACCGCGATCGACGGCACGCTCAGGCCGCGCTCGACTTTCGACAGGTAGCTCTTGGTGAGGCCCGTCTCGTCGGCCAGCACATCGAGCGTCCAGCCCTTCTGTTTTCTGAGCAGCTTCAGGCGAATCGTCATGGGGCGCCGGGTGTCCTTCGAAAAACCGATTGTAACGCATGACACAAAGTGTCCTGTGGTGTATCGTGTGTCATGTTTTCCCGGGAAAGCGGCTGCGGACGGCGCGGCCGGCCCGATCCATTCAGGAGGTGAACATGGCGGAAACGCTGAACCTGACGAAGGAGGCGCTGGTCGCGCTGGCGGAGCGGCGTCTCGACAACGCGGTGGGCGACAGCGGCTGGTCCGCGCGGCAGAAGCTCGCGCTCACGTGCCGGATCCTGTTCGACGCCGGTCACGACTCGGGCCTGGCCGGGCAGATCACCTGCCGCGCAGGCGACGCCGGCACGTACTACACGCAGCGGCTCGGGCTCGGTTTCGACGAGATTTCGGCCGCGAACCTGCTGCGCGTCAACGAGGATCTCGACGTCGTCGACGGCGAGGGCATCCCGAATCCGGCCAACCGGTTCCATACGTGGATCTACCGCGAGCGCCCGGACGTGAACTGCATCATTCATACGCATCCGGCGCATGTCGCGGCGCTGTCGATGCTCGAGCAGCCGCTCGTCGTGTCGCACATGGATACCTGCCCGCTGTATGACGATTGCGCGTTCCTGAAGGACTGGCCCGGCGTGCCGGTCGGCAACGAGGAGGGCGAGATCATCTCGAAGGCGCTCGGCGGCAAGCGCGCGATCCTGTTGTCGCACCACGGCCAGCTCGTGGTGGGCAAGACGATCGAGGAAGCCTGCATCCTCGCGCTGCTGATCGAGCGGGCCGCGAAGCTGCAGCTGCTCGCGATGTCGGCCGGCGAGATCAAGCCGGTGCCGCCGGCGCTCGCGCGCGAAGCGCACGACTGGATTTCGAAGCCGAAGCGCGATGCGGTGACGTTCGACTACTACGCGCGCAGGGCGTTGCGCACGCATCAGGACTGTGTCGCATGAGCAAGCGATTCGTCGCTGCCATGTCTGTTCATCATTGAGGAATACCTATCGTGTCCATCCTGTTGAAGGGCATCATTGCCTACCCGGTGACGCCGTTCTCCGCTGACGGCGGCGTCGACCTGAAAGCGCTCGACGCGCTGATCGAGCGCCTGATTGCCGACGGCGTCCACGCGATCGCCCCGCTGGGCAGTACCGGCGAAAGCGCGTACCTGTCCGATGCTGAATGGGAGACGGTCGCCACGGCGTCAATTCGCGCGGTGCGCCGGCGCGTGCCGACCGTCGTCGGCATTTCCGATCTCACCACGGCGGGCGCGGTGCGCCGCGCGCGCTTCGCCGAACAGGCCGGCGCCGATGCGGTGATGGTGCTTCCCGTGTCGTACTGGAAGCTCGCCAACGACGAGATCGTCGCGCACTATCGCGCGATCGGTGCCGCCATCGGCATCCCGATCATGCTGTACAACAACCCCGCGACGAGCGGCGTCGACATGTCGCCGGACCTGATCGCGACGATCTGCCGGACCGTCGACAACGTGACGATGGTGAAGGAGAGCACCGGCGACATCGGGCGGATGCACCGGCTCGCGCAGTTGAGCGACGGTGCGATTCCGTTCTACAACGGCAGCAATCCGATGGCGCTCGCCGCGCTCGCGGCTGGCGCGGCCGGATGGTGCACGGCCGCGCCGAACCTGAATGCGGCGTTGCCGCTGGCGCTGTTCGACGCGATGCAGGCGGGCGACCTGGCGCGCGCGAGGACGGTCTTTCATGCCCAGCTGCCGCTGCTGCAGTTCATCGTCAACGGCGGATTGCCGGTGACCGTGAAGGCTGGCTTGCGCCTGCGCGGTTTCGATGCGGGCGAACCGAGGAAGCCGCTGATGCCGCTCGGCGACGCGCGCACGCGCGAACTCGAACGCCTGCTCGCGGCGCTGCCGGACGGTGTGACGACATGAGCGATGCGGCACGGCCGGCGATCTCGGCGGCCATCGGCGCGGTAGATCGGAAGAGCA
>NZ_JAAGPB010000375.1:0-8615 GCF_017104585.1 Burkholderia sp. Ac-20392 | reverse complement strand
GCCTGCAGCCCGGCCGGGGACAGGTCGGGCGTCGCCGCATAGCCCGCGCCCGTGCCGACCCAGGCCGTCAGCATCGCGCCGCGCTCACGCGTGCGCGAAAACGGCTGCGCGACGTCGTTGCGCACCGCATGTTCGTCGATCGTCTCGTCGACGATGCGCAGCGACCAGAAATCGGCGTCGCTGCGCAACGCTTTCGCGGCTTGCACCGCTCGGGCGCCCGGCGCCCGGTTCTCGTCAATCATCGGTTCTCTCTTGCCTCTCCTGCGGGCCGCGCTCCGGCGCCAGCATGGACGACGCGAGCAACGCCCGCGTATACGGATGGGATGGCGCGTGCAGCACGTCGAGCGTCTCGCCCTCCTCGACCACGCGCCCCGCCTTCATCACGATGACCCGGTGGGCCATCGCGCGCATCACCGCCAGATCGTGGGTAATGAACAGGTAGCTGAGTTTGTACTTCTTTTGGAGATTCGTCAGCAGATTCAGCACCTGCTTCTGGATCGACACGTCGAGCGCGCTCGTCGGCTCGTCGAGCACCAGCAGCTCCGGCTCCACCGCCAGCGCCCGCGCGATCGCGATCCGCTGCCGCTGCCCGCCGGAAAACTCGTGCGGATAGCGCAGCATCGCCTCGGGCGGCAGGCCCACCTCCTGCAGCAGCGCGGCGATTCGCGCCCGCCGCGCGTCGCCGGCCACCTGCGGCCGGTGCACACCCAGCCCTTCGCCGACGATCTGCTCGACCGTCATGCGCGGCGACAGCGAGCCGAACGGATCCTGGAACACCACCTGCATGCGCCCGTACAGCGTGCGCCGGCCCTGCGTCGTGCGCAGCGACGCCAGCGGCATGCCATCGATCTCGATCCCGCCCGACGCCGGCCGCAGCAGGCCGAGCACGGCCGACGCAAGCGTCGATTTCCCCGAGCCCGACTCGCCGACGATCCCGAGCGTTTCGCCGCGCTTCAGGCTCAGTTGCACGTCGTACACCGCGCGGAACGTCGTCTTGCCGAGCACCGAACGCCAGCCCTTCGCCGCGATGCGGTAGTCGACGGCGAGGTGCTGCACGTCGAGGATCGTCTGCGCGCCGGCGGCGACCGGTTCGACCGCCCGTTGCGGCGCGCTGTCGAGCAGCCGGCGCGTATACGGATGCTGCGGCGCCGCGAACAGTTCGGCGGTCGTGTTGGTCTCCACCCGCACGCCCTTCTCCATCACGGCCACACGCTGTGCGAAGCGCCGCACGAGATTCAGGTCGTGCGTGATCAGCAGCACGGCCATCCCGCGGGCGGCGGCCTCCTGCTCCTGCAGCTCGATCAACAGGTCGACGATCTGCTGGCGCACGGTCACGTCGAGCGCGGTGGTCGGCTCGTCCGCGAGCAGCAAGCGCGGCCGGCACGCCAGCGCCATCGCGATCATCGCGCGTTGCCGCTGCCCGCCCGACAGCTGGTGCGGAAAGCTGTCGATGCGACGCTCCGGCTCCGGAATCCCGGTGCGACGCAGCAGCGCGATCCCGCGCTCGCGTGCTTCGCCCGGGCGCAGCCCCTCGTGCAGCCGCAGGCTCTCGGCGATCTGCTTGCCGATCGTATACAGCGGATTGAGCGCCGTCATCGGCTCCTGGAACACCATCGCGATATCGGCGCCGCGAATCCCGCGCATCTGCCGCTCGGTCTTCGTCAGCAAGTCCTCGCCGTCGAACAGCATTCGCCCCGACAGCGTCGCCTGCTGCGCGAGCCGCAGGATCGACAGCGCGGTCACGCTCTTGCCCGACCCCGATTCGCCGACGAGCGCCACACGCTCGCCGCGGCCGATCGACAGGCTCAGGTCCTGTACGGCCGCGTTCGCACCGAAATGCGCGGAAAACCCGTCGATCTGCAACAACGGTCTCGTCATCACCGCCCTCCGCCGAATGCCGAACCGCGCGTGCGCGTGTCGAGCGCGTTGCGCAGCGCATCGCCCATGAAAGTGAGCAGCAGCAGCGTCACCACCAGCGCCGCGAACGCCGCGATCGAGATCCACCACGCATCCAGGTTGTTCTTGCCCTCCTGCAGCAGCTCGCCGAGGCTCGGCGTCGGCGGCGGCACGCCGAGGCCCAGGAAATCGAGGCTCGTCAGCGACAGGATCGCCGCGCTCATCCGGAACGGCAGGAACGTGATCACCGGCGTGAGGCTGTTCGGCAGCACGTGGCGCCAGATGATCTGCGTGTTCGTCAGCCCCATCGTGCGTGCCGCTTTCACATAATCGAGCCCGCGATTGCGCAGGAATTCGGCGCGCACGTAGTCGGACAGCACCAGCCAGCCGAACATCGACAGCAGGATGAACAGCAGCCACAGCGACGGCGTGAAGATCGACGCGAAGATGATCAGCAGGTACAGGTCCGGCAGCGCGCTCCAGATCTCGATCAACCGCTGCCCGACCAGGTCGGTGCGGCCGCCATAGAAGCCTTGCAGCGCGCCCGTCAGCACGCCGACCAGCACGCCCGATACGGTCAGCGCGAACGCCATCAGCACCGACAGCCGGAACCCGTACAGCAGCCGCGCGAGCACGTCGCGCCCGAACTGGTCGGTGCCGAGCCAGTTGCTCGACGACGGCGGCGCCGGATACGGCCGCGACGCGAAATAGTCGATCGTGTCGTAGCGGTAGCGGTTCGGCGGATAGATCGCGAAATTGCCGTGCGACTCGATCTTCGTGCGGATATACGGGTCGAGATAGTTCGTCATCGCGGGAAAGTCGCCGCCGAACGCCGTCTCCGGATAGTCTTTCACGATCGGGAAGTAATAGTGCCCGTCGTAGCGCACGATCAGCGGCCGGTCATTTGAAAGCAGGTTCGCGCCGAGGCTCAGCGCGAACAGCACCGTGAAGATCACGAGGCTCCAGTAGCCGAGCGGCTGCGCGCGAAAGCGCAGCCACGTGCGCCGCCACGGCGACGGCGAGGCCGCGCACGCGGCGCAGGCCTGGTCAGTGGTCCAGGCGGTTGAACTGGATACGGGGGTCGACGAGGACATAGCAGATATCCGCGATGAGTTTGGTCAGCAGGCCGATCAGCGTGAACAGGAACAGCGAACCGAGCACGACCGGATAGTCACGGCGGATCACCGAGTCGTACGACAGTTGCCCCATGCCGTCGAGCGAGAACAGCGTCTCGATCAGCAGGTTGCCGTTCAGGAATGCGCCGACGAACGCGGCCGGCAGCCCGGTGAGCAACGGGATCGCCGCATTGCGCAGCACGTGTTTCCACAGCACGTCGCGCTCCGGCGCCCCCTTCGCGCGTGCGGTCAGCACGTACTGCCGGCCGATTTCCTCGAGGAAGGTGTTCTTGGTCAGGATCGTGACGATCGCGAAGTTGCCGATGACCGACGCCGTCACCGGCATCACGATGTGCCACAGATAGTCGAGCGCCTTGCCGATCAGCGTCAGGTCGTCGAAGTTGTCGGACGTGAGCCCGCGCATCGGGAACACCTGCCAGAACGTGCCGCCGCCGAACAGCATCAGCAGCAGCACGCCGAGCACGAAGCCCGGCACCGCGTAGCCGGCCAGCACCAGAACGCTCGTCACGGTGTCGAACCGCGACCCGTTGCGCACCGCCTTCGCGATGCCGAGCGGCACCGACACCAGGTACGTGAGGATCACCGTCCACATCCCGAGCGTGATCGACACCGGCAGCTTCGAACGGATCACCGCCCACACGCTGCGGTGCGCGAAATAGGACTGGCCGAGGTCGAACGTCGCATAGCTTTTCAGCATCAGCACGTAGCGTTCGAGCGGCGGCTTGTCGAAGCCGAACTGCTTGCGGATCTGCTCGATCTGCTGCGGATCGACGCCCTGGCTGCCGTGGTAGCCGCCGCCTCCTCCGCCCGCCTCTCCGCCGCGTGCGCTGCCGTGGCGCAACTGCGCGAGCACTTGCTCGACCGGGCCGCCCGGCACGAATTGCGTGACCGCGAACGTGATCGTCACGACGCCGATCAGCGTCGGGATCATCAGCAGCAATCGCCTGAGTATGTATGCCAGCATCGTGGTTCCTCCGTCAGGCGGCCGGCGCGGGTTTCGCGGCCGGCTGCTTCACGTACCAGTAGTCGATGATCCAGTCCTCGTACTGATAGGAATCCGGCACGACGGCCGGGTGGCCGAGCGTTGCCTTGTACGCAATCCGCGCATTCGGCAGGTAGTACTGCGGGATCAGCGCGTACAGGTTGATCAGCACACGGTCGAGCGCGTGCGTGGCCGTCTCGAGATCGTCGAGCGTGTCGGCCGCGAGCGCCGCGCGGATCAGCGCATCGACGGCCTTCGATTGCACGCCCGGATAGTTCTCGGAGCCCGGCTGCGACGCGGCCGCGCTGCCGAAGCGGCGCGTCAGCTCCGCCCCCGGGATCGTCACGGGCAGGTAGATGTACGTCGTCATGTCGTATTCGAAGTTGTCGAGGCGCTTCAGGTAAACCGCGCTGTCGATCTCGCGCAAGTACGCGTTGATGCCGAGCATCGCGAGCGCCTGCGTGTACGGCAGGATCAGGCGGTCCATGCCGGGCTGGTCGTCGATGATCTCGATCGTCATCGGCGTGCCGTTCGCGTCGCGCAGCGCGCCGTCGCGGTAATGCCAGCCGGCCTGCTCCAGCAGGTCGCGCGCTTCCTTCAGGTTCGCGCGCAGCGAGTTCGGCGGCAGTGTCGACGGCTGCTGGACCATCGGGCCGAATACCGCTGCCGGCAGCGTCGAGCGAAACGGTTCGAGCAACGCGAGCTCCTTCTCGCTCGGCATGCCGGATGCCGCGAACGGGCTGGCTTCCCAGAAACTGTTGGTGCGGCGGTATTGCCCGTAGAACATCATCCGGCTCATCCAGTCGAAGTCGAACGCCAGCGCGAGCGCATGCCGAACCCGCACGTCCTGGAACATCGGCTTGCGCATGTTCATCAGGAAGCCCTGCATCTGTGCGGGGCCGTCGGGAAACTCGCCGCGCTTCAGCATGCCGTTGCGAAAATTCTTGCCGACGTACTTGCGCGCCCACTGCGTCGCGCTGTATTCCATGCGCGCGTCGATGTCGCCTGCCTTGAATGCTTCGAGCGCCGTGTATTGATCCAGGTACAGCTTGAACGACACGTGCGCGAAGCGGAACATGCCGCGTCGCGACGGCAGGTTCGCCGCCCAGTAATGCGGGTCGCGCACGTAGCTGATCTGCTTGTCGTTCTTGCGCTGGTCGATCAGGTAAGGGCCGCTCGCGATCGGCGGCACGTTCGCGATCTGGTCGAACGGCGGGCGCGTGCCGTCCGCGCGCTGCCCCCACTTTGGCGAGAACACCGGCAGGTCGCCCGCGATCAGCGCGGCGTCACGCTCCGCGTGCTTGAACTCGAAGCGCACCGTGTGGCCGTCGACGACCACCGCGCGCTTGATGATCGCGAACTGCGCGTTGTACAGCGGCGACGCCTGCGGGCTCGTCAGCGTGTCGAACGAATATTTGACGTCGGCTGCGGTGATCGGATCGCCGTTCGAGAAGCGCGCGGCCGGGTTGATGTGGAACGTCGCCGACAGCCCGTCGGGCGCGACGTCGACGTCGTCGGCGATCAGCGCATATTCGGAAGCGAGCTCGTCCCAGCTGCGCTGCATCAGCGTGTCGAACATCAGGTTCTTGATGTCCGGTGCAGGTGCGCCGCGCACGAGAAACGGGTTCAGCGAATCGTAGCTCTGCGCTTCGTCGTAGTTTTCAAACTGCAGCGTGCCGCTGTCCGGCGCATCCGCATTCGCGTAGTCGAAATGCGTGAAGCCCGGCGGATATTTCGGATGATCGTATTGCGAGATCGCCGGCACGGCGAGCGCGGCCTGCGGCATGACGCCGCCCGACACGAGCCACGCGGCGCACGCGAGCAACGCGGCGCGCGTGGCGGTGCGCATCCGCGCGTGTGTGCGCTTCAGGTGCGAGTGGCGAGGCACGCGTGCCCGTCGCCCGTTCAACAGTCTCATGGTCAGTCTGTCCGGAAGCGTGCGGGCGCGATGCCTGCGCACGGTCGATGTCGATGCCGGTGCCGGACGCCGCATGCCGGCCGCGTCCCGCGGGTGGTTCGTGCTGGTCACGATCGGATGAGCTGCACCGCCGCGCGCCCCGGTTGCGGGCCGTCGTGGCGCCAGGCGAAAAAAGGCCGCCCCGAAAAGGGGGTAGTGGACGTGGAGCGGCCGGTCTAAAGCCTGTCAGTGCATCGCGATCGCCATCAGAACTTGTACGTCGCGCCGATCTGCGCGAACCGGCCGATGTACGAATACACCGACGTGTCGTACCCGCTCTGGTCCAGCGTGCCGTTCGCGAAGATCGGGTCGTACGGCGGCGTGCGGTTGAAGAGGTTGTTGATGCCGCCGTAGATCGTCCAGTTCTTGAAGCCCGTGTACGACATCATCAGGTTGAACTGGCTGTACGAACCGACCTTCGTCGGCGCGGGCGACGGCAGCAGGTTCTGCGCGTACGGGCCCGTGAACTGCCACGTGAGCGCCGCATCGAACTTCCGGTAGTTCCAGTCCAGCGTCGTGTTGCCGCGCCAGCGCGGGAAGCTGCCGCCGAACGGCTGCGTGATCGTGAAGTTGTTGCCCGCGCCGTTGACCGGCGTACCGCCCGGGAAGCCGATCTTGTAGCTGTTGATGTACGCCCAGTCGCCCGACAGCGTGACCGTGCCCCAGCCCTTGAGCGGCAGCCCCTGACGGAACGTGCCTTCGAAGCCGTTCGTGTCGAGGTAGCCGAGGTTCTGGTACGGGATCACCTTGTACAGCAGCTGGCCCGTCGTCGGGTCGGTCGCGATCTGCGACGGCGTACCCTGCCCGATCACGTTGTCGATGCGGATCTTGTACCAGTCGAAGCCGAGATCCGTGTAGCGGCTCGGCGACACCTGGAAGCCGATGTTGAAGTTGCGCGTGCGTTCCGGCGCGAGGTTCGGGTTGCCGACGGTGATCGACGTATAGTTCTGGCCGGTGGCCGGATCGACCTGGATGCCGAGTGTCTGCGACTTGCTGTCCTCGACGAAGGTCGGCGCGCGGAAGCCGCGGTTGTACGACGTATACAGCGTCAGTGCCTTGATCGGCTGGTACCGCAACGCAAAGCGCGGCGAGAAGGCGCCGCCCACGTCCGTGTAGTGGTCGTAGCGGCCCGCCTGGCTGAACGTCAGGTTCTCGAGGATCGGCACGTTGATCTGGTAATAGACGGCCGCAACGTTGCGCTGGCCATCCACCGTCTCGAGATCCGGCGTGATGACGGCGCCGCTCAGGTATTCGGAGCCCGGCGTCAGCGTTTCGCTCTGGTGCGTGAACTGTGCACCGAAGCCGATGCCGACGTCGCCTGCAGGCAGATGGAACAGGTTCGGCGTCGACAGTGTCGCGTCGATCGTGTCGAGCTTCGAGATGCCGAGGTTGTTCGCCTCCTGATACAGCCCGTTGAACGCGTTCGGCGTCGCCGCCGGGTTCGCGAAATTCAGCGTGCCGTTCTGGTAGATGTTGTTCAGCGCATTGACGTTCAGCTGGTTCGTGAACACGTTCGACACCGTGCTCTGCGAATGGCTGACCGACGTTGCCCAGTCCCAATCGCCGTACGGCAGCGTAAACGACCCCTTGATGCCGGCGGCCGCGCGCCAGTAGTTGGCCCAGGTCTTCTGCGCGACCGTGTTCGGAAATGCATAGGTGAGCGGCGTGGCCGCGCCCGTCGTGTTGTACGGGTTGCTGACCGGTACCGTGTAGTTGAACGGCGACAGCAGCTTCGTCTGCGGATTCCAGACGAGCGCCGGGTTCTGCGAATTGCCGATCACGTTGTTCCACAGGCCGTCGTTGGTCGTGGTCGTGTTGTAGCTCTCGAGGAAATCGGCGAACGCGGTCGTCTTGTCGTCGATCTTGAAGTCCGCGTGGAGTTTCGCGTTCAGGCGCTCGGTCATCGGCAGGATCGACGTGCTTTCGGCCGTGTTGTACCCGCACACGGTGCCCGGCGAACCCGCCGACAGCGAATTCGTCGCAGCCTGATGGACCGAGCCGCCGAACGGGCAGCCGCCGCTCAGCGCCTGCGCGACGCCGCCGGGCATGTTCCAGTACGACGGCGCGAGCAGCGAGAAGCCGCCCGGCTTGCCCGTGAAGTCCTGGTTGCGCGTCGAATCGCGGTCGGCGAGCGTGAAGCCGTTCGACTTGTAGTAGCTGAGCGCGGCCGTTACGTTGAAGCGGTCCGCGTTCAGGTCGCCGAAGCCGCCGAGCACGCCGAACTTCACCGTGCCGTCGCCGTTACCGGCGTTGATCGCGCTGCCGAGGCTGCCGTCGAGCTGCAGGCCGCGGAAATTGTGTTTCGTGATGATGTTGACGACACCGCCGATCGCGTCCGATCCGTACTGCGACACGGCGCCCGTCTTCACGATTTCGATCCGCTCGATATCGTTGAGCGGGATCGTGTTGAGGTCGAAGAACGAGTCGACGCTGTTCGAGAAGAATGCGTACGGTGCGACGCGCTGGCCGTCGACCATCACGAGCGTGTACTTCTCGGACAGGCCGCGCAGCGCGATGCCGGCTGCGTCCTCCATTCGCGCGCCGCTGCGCGCGCGTTCCGCTCGTGATTCCGCCATCCGAATTCTCCGCCGACCGTGTCGTTCTCGACGCGGTCGGCGTTGCGCTTTCCGGCATGCCGTCCGAT
>NZ_JAAGPB010000374.1:0-8557 GCF_017104585.1 Burkholderia sp. Ac-20392 | reverse complement strand
AGGGCGGAGATGACGTCGAGATAGGCCAGAGGACGCAGCGCGGAGGGTTCGCGCAGCTGGCCACGCCAGCCCAGCAGCCGGCGTGGCGCCTGCTCGGCCCGCGCGGGCGCCAGCCCGAAACCCTCGAGATCGACCACGCGCCGCACACGCTCCGGCCGCGCGCCGGCATACAGGCACACGACGTTCGCGCCCATGCTGTGCCCGACCAGGTTGACTTCGCCGGTCGGTGCATAGTGGTCGACGAGCGCATCGAGGTCGCTCAGGTACTCGTGGAACCAGTAGTGGCCGCCGCCCTGCCGTGCGACCGGCCAGTCGGACAACCCGAAACCGCGCGCATCGGGCGCGATCACCTGCCAGTCGCCCGCGAGCGCATCGACGACGAACTGGAACGACGCCGCGACATCCATCCAGCCGTGCAGCATGAACAGCGTCGGCGCATCGGGCCGGCCCCAGCGCCGGACATGCAGCTGGACGCCGCGCACCGTGACGAAATCGGAAACAGAACTCGAGGCACTCATTGCAACCGCCAAAAAAAAGAATGGTCGTTCGATTATAGCGGCGACGCCCTCTTTCCGGCGGCCGGCAATCGAGGCGCCGCTCTAGCATCGCCCGTACGCAACGGGCCGTGGGGGAAGCGCCATGCGCCGGGCAGCCGGGACGGCTGGCGGCAGTCGAAACGCGGCCGAGCGCGAGCCGGCTAGCGTGGCGCGTTGCCGTCCGCCACGTCCTGCGCGGCCAGTTCGTCGAGTTCGGCCTGCTCGAATCCGGCATCGCGGCGCGCATCGAAATTGAACGGGCCACGCAGCCGAGGCGCATGGTATTGCTCGGCGAGTTGCCGGTAGGTCGGCACGGGATCGCGGCCGGCTTCGTCGCACAAATGCCGGAACCAGCGGTTGCCGATCGCGACATGGCCGATTTCGTCGCGCAGGATCACGTCGAGAATCGCGGCCGACGCATCGTCGCCCGCCTGTACGAGTCGCGCACGGATCGGCGGCGATGCGTCGAGCCCACGGGCCTCGAGCGTGCGCGGCACGAGCGCCATACGCGCCAGCACATCGCCCTTGGTCCGCTCGCACATGTCCCACAAACCGTTGTGCGCGGGAAAATCGCCGTACGCATGCCCGAATGCCGCCAGGCGGTCGGACAGGAGCGTGAAGTGATAGGCCTCCTCGGCCGCGACCTTCAGCCAGTCCGCGTAGAACGGGGCCGGCAGGCCCGTGAAGCGCCAGATCGCGTCGAGCGCAAGGTTGATCGCATTGAACTCGATATGGGCAAGCGCGTGCAGCAGCACGGCGCGCCCTGCGGGCGAACGCATGCTGCGCCGCTCGAGCTGGCGCGGCTCGACGAGCGGCGGGCGCGCCGGGCGCCCGGGCAAATCGTCCGGCTCGGGCAATTCGAGCGACGGGGCGATCGCCGCCTGCCCGGCCAGCAGCGCATCGTAGAGCGCGCGCACCTGGGCGGCCTTGGCCGCGGGTTCCGCGTCACGCAGCGCGGCAAGCGCGGCGCGGCGCACGCAGGCAGGCGCATTGCCGAAAGAAGAAGACTCCATGCTCATAAACGGGGACACCCTGCGTGCGCATCGCGGGAGCGCACGCACGCGACGGTTTACAATAGGCGATTGTTCCGCGGCGCATGCGAATGCGCCGGGCAAACCAGACGCGCCATTCTACCGGCGCCCTTCATCGAAGAGACAAGGAGACTCCGTGACGATCTACAAGCTGGGCGATACGGCCCCGACGATCCACGAAAGCGTATTCGTCGCCGATACGGCGGCCATCATCGGCAAGGTCGTGCTCGAGGAGAACGCGAGCGTCTGGTTCGGCGCGACGATTCGCGGCGACAACGAGACGATCACCGTCGGTGCGGGCAGCAACGTCCAGGAAGGCGCGGTCCTGCATACGGACCCGGGCTTTCCGCTGACGATTGCCGAAAACGTGACGATCGGGCACCAGGCCATGCTGCACGGCTGCACGATCGGCGAAGGTTCGCTGGTCGGTATCCAGGCGGTGGTCTTGAATGGAGCGGTCATCGGCCGCAACTGTCTGGTTGGTGCCGGCGCGGTCGTGACGGAAGGCAAGACGTTCCCGGACAACTCGCTGATTCTCGGCGCACCGGCGAAAGTCGTGCGCGAGCTGTCGGCGGAAGACATTGCGCGGCTGCGCACGAACGCGAAGACGTACGTCGAGCGGCGTGCGCATTTCAAGGAGCAACTCGTGCGGATCGGGTGATTCGCACGGATTTCAAGGAAGAAGAGTGAGCGACCAGTTACAGAAATTCATGTTCAATGCGGCGCCCGTGCGCGGCGAGATCGTTTCGCTGCGCAATACGTGGCAGGAAGTGCTCTCCCGCCGCGATTACCCTGCCCCCGTGCGCACGGTGCTCGGCGAGATGATGGCCGCGTGCGCGCTGCTGTCCGCGAACCTGAAATTCAACGGCACCCTGATCATGCAGATCTTCGGCGACGGGCCGGTCCAGATGCTGGTCGTCCAGTGCGGTTCGGATCTGTCGATGCGGGCCACCGCGAAGTTCGCCGGCGATGCCGCCCAGACGATCGGCGACGACACGAGCTTCGCGTCGCTCGTCAACGCGAGCGGCCACGGCCGCTGCGTGATCACGCTCGACCCGGCCGACAAGCTGCCGGGCCAGCAGCCGTACCAGGGCATCGTGCCGCTGAACGGCGTCGACGGCCCACACGAATCCGTCTCGCAGGTGCTCGAGCATTACATGCATCACTCGGAGCAGCTCGACACGCGGCTGTGGCTCGCGGCCGATCGCGACCGCGCGGTCGGCATGCTGCTGCAGAAGCTGCCGGGCGACGGCGGCATCGTGCCGCGTAACGCCGAAACCGATATCGACACGTGGGAGCGCGTCTGCACGCTCGGCGGCACGCTGTCCGCGAAGGAACTGCTCGAAGTCGAACCGGAAGTCGTGTTCCGCCGACTGTTCTGGCAGGAAAATGTGCAGCACTTCGAGCCGGCCGGCACGCGCTTCCAGTGCTCGTGCTCACGCGAGAAGGTCGGTGCGATGCTGCGCATGCTCGGCCGCGAAGAAGTCGACAGCGTGATCGTCGAGCGCGGCCACGTCGAGATCCACTGCGAGTTCTGCAATCAGCGCTATGAATTCGATCCGGTCGACGTCGCGCAGCTGTTCGCGGCCCCCGGCGTCGAGACGGGCATCGCGCCCGCGACCGAGCAGCGTCACTGAGCGGTGGCCCGATGCCCGCCATCCGGGCACGGGCGCATAATGACGCACGAGCGTCGCACGCACGGCTCCGGCGCCGAAGTCACGCACTGCACTTCGGCGCAAGCCGCTTCCCGTCGTCGGCGCGCTGCAGGAGAAACACATGAATCGCCCGCTTCATCGACCATTCCGCACCATCGTCCTGACGAGCGTTGCCGCCGGCACGCTCGCGCTTGCCGGCTGCGCGATGCCGCCGCCGACTGCCACGATCCTGAGCCGCCTGCCCGAACCCGGTGCATCGGGCGGCCAGCCGCCCGCGCTGTCGAGCGCCGAACGCAAGCGCTATGACGAGATCGACCAGCAGGTGCTGCGCGAACAGAACAGCGCGATGGCAGCCGAGGCCGCCGCGCGCGCGTGGGCCTATTACTCGCCGCCGCCGGTGACGGTCTACGGCGGGTATTACGGCGGATGGGGCAATCGCTGGGGCTCGGGCATCAGCTACGGCTACCCGGGATGGTGGTGGTGAGCGTGCATCGCTCGGCTGATTGACTACTGGCAGGAAATAAAAAAGCGCGGCATTTCCCGCGCTTTTTCAATGGATTCGAGCCATCGTGCTCAGTGATGCGCGGCCTTGCCCTTGTCGCCGCCATGATGCCGCGACGGCCTCGCGATCGACTGCGGATTCGGCACGACACGCACCGGTGCCGCCGAGACGGCGCCACGTGTCGACGTATTCGACGGCGTGTTGTTCAGCGGTGCAGCAGGCGCATTCGGCGACACGAACTGCACGAATACTTCGCCGTCCTTCACCATGCCCATCTCGTAGCGCGCGCGCTCTTCGATGGCCGCGGTGCCGCTCTGCAGATCCTGCACTTCGCCCGCGGTGCGCTCGTTGCGCAGCTTCTCGTCCGCGTTCTTCTGGAGCTGGTCGTCGAGCTGCTGACGCAATTCATGCACCCGCAGCCAGCCGCCGTGTCCCCACCATAGGGGGTACTGAATGAGCGCCAGCAAGGCAATCAGGACGACAGTGACAAGCCGCATGTAAGAACCGCAGATATAAGAAGCGCCGCTCCGCGCACATGCACAGAGCGGCGTCGATATGACGAACCCGATAGTAGCGCGTTAGCGCAGGTTATAGAAAGCCGATTTACCCGGGTAGCTTGCGATGTCGCCGAGATCTTCCTCGATGCGCAGCAGCTGGTTGTACTTCGAGATACGGTCGCTGCGCGACAGCGAACCCGTCTTGATCTGACCGGCGTTCAGGCCGACTGCGATATCCGCGATCGTCGAATCTTCCGTTTCGCCCGAGCGGTGCGAGATCACGGCCGTGTAGCCTGCGCGCTTCGCCATTTCGATTGCCGCGAACGTTTCGGTCAGCGTACCGATCTGGTTGATCTTGATGAGGATCGAGTTCGCGATGCCCTTCTCGATGCCTTCCTTCAGGATGCGCGTGTTCGTGACGAACAGATCGTCGCCGACCAGCTGCACCTTCTTGCCGAGACGATCGGTCAACAGCTTCCAGCCTTCCCAGTCGCTTTCGTGCATGCCGTCCTCGATCGACACGATCGGGAACTTGTCGGCGAGCGTCGCGAGGTAGTCGGTGAATTCGGCCGACGACAGTTGCAGGCCTTCGCCCGCGAGCTGGTACTTGCCGTCGTGGTAGAACTCGGATGCCGCGCAGTCGAGCGCGAGCAGCACGTCTTCACCCGCACGGTAGCCAGCCTTCTCGATCGCCTGCAGGATCGTCGACAGGCACTCGTCGTTGCTGCCGAAGTTCGGCGCGAAGCCGCCTTCGTCGCCGACTGCCGTGCTCATGCCGCGGTCGCTCAGGATCTTCTTCAGTGCGTGGAACACTTCCGCGCCGCAACGCAGGGCTTCACGGAACGTCGGCTGGCTCACCGGGACGATCATGAATTCCTGGATGTCGAGGCTGTTGTTCGCGTGCGCGCCGCCGTTGACGATGTTCATCATCGGCACCGGCAGTTGCATTGCGCCCGAACCGCCGAAGTAGCGGTACAGCGGCAGGCCTGCCTCTTCGGCCGCTGCCTTCGCGACGGCCATCGACACGGCCAGCATCGCGTTCGCGCCGAGGCGCGACTTGTTGTCGGTGCCGTCCAGCTCGAGCAGCGTCTTGTCGAGGAACGCCTGTTCCGACGCGTCGAGGCCCATGATGGCTTCGGAGATTTCGGTGTTGATATGCTCGACTGCCTTCAGCACGCCCTTGCCGTTGTAGCGGCCGGCTTCGCCGTCACGCAGTTCGATCGCTTCACGCGAGCCGGTGGACGCGCCCGACGGCACCGCCGCGCGGCCCATCGTGCCCGATTCGAGCAGCACGTCGCATTCGACGGTGGGGTTGCCGCGCGAATCCAGAATCTCGCGGCCGATGATATCTACGATTGCACTCATGGGTTTCCTCTGAGAATGACGATGGATTCTTCAAACTGCAACGGCGCACGCGCCTGAACCGCTTTCGCTACTGACGCGCGAAGCCGTCGCAAGGTTCATTCGATCTTTAATTGAAATCGTTTTCCAGGAACGGATTGCGCTTCACCGCCTGGTCGAGTGTGACGAGGGTCTCCAGCAGCGCACCCATCCGGTTCAGCGGCACCGCGTTCGGGCCATCCGACTTTGCTTCGGCCGGATTCGGGTGCGTTTCCATGAAGAGGCCCGCGACGCCCGTCGCGACCGCCGCACGTGCGAGCACCGGCACGAATTCGCGCTGGCCGCCCGAACTCGTGCCCTGCCCGCCCGGCAGCTGCACCGAGTGGGTCGCGTCGAACACGACCGGGGCGCTCGTCTCGCGCATGATCGCGAGCGAACGCATGTCCGACACGAGATTGTTGTAGCCGAACGAGACACCGCGCTCGCACGCCATGAAGCGGTCTTCCGACAGCCCCGCTTCACGGGCCGCTTCGCGCGCCTTGTCGATCACGTTCTTCATGTCGTGCGGCGCGAGGAACTGGCCCTTCTTGATGTTGACGGGCTTGCCCGAGCGCGCGCACGCATGGATGAAATCGGTCTGGCGGCACAGGAACGCCGGCGTCTGCAGCACGTCGACGACCGACGCAACCTGCTCGATCTCTTCGATCGAATGCACGTCGGTCAGCACCGGCAGGCCGAGCTGACGCTTCACCTCGGACAGGATCCGCAGGCCCTCGTCCATTCCGAGGCCACGAAACGACTTGCCCGAGCTGCGGTTCGCCTTGTCGTAGGACGACTTGTAGATGAACGGAACGTTCAGCTTCGCGCAGATCTCCTTCAGGCGGCCCGCCGTGTCGATCGTCATTTGCTCCGATTCGACGACGCAGGTACCCGCGATCAGGAAGAAAGGCTTGTCGAGACCGACCTCGAAATCGCACAGCTTCATGCTTACACTCCGCGCGCTTGCTTGTTGGCAAGCGCAGCTTCGACGAACGACTTGAAGAGGGGATGACCGTCACGCGGCGTGGACGTGAATTCCGGGTGGAACTGAACGCCGACGAACCACGGGTGCATCGAACGCGGCAGTTCCATCATTTCCGGCAGATCCTCGCTCGGGGTACGGGCGCTGATGATAAGGCCGCCGGCTTCGAGCTGGGGCACGAAGCGGTTATTGACTTCATAACGGTGGCGATGGCGCTCGTTCACGTCCTTGCCATAGATTTCTTCCGCCATCGTGCCCGGCTTGATCGGGCAGCGCTGCGAACCCAGGCGCATCGTGCCGCCGAGATCGGATTCCTCGGTGCGCGTCTCGACCTTGCCGTCGCGGTCGTACCACTCGGTGATCAGCGCGACCACGCGTTCCGGCGTGTCCGGCTCGAATTCCGTGCTGTTCGCCTGCTTCAGGCCGACGACGTCGCGCGCGAACTCGATCACCGCGAGCTGCATGCCGAGGCAGATGCCGAGATACGGCACCTTGGCTTCACGCGCATAGCGGATCGCCGCGATCTTGCCTTCCGTGCCGCGACGGCCGAAACCACCCGGCACCAGCACGGCGTCGAGGTGCTTCAGGCTGTCGACACCGTTCGTCTCGATCTCTTCCGAGTCGATGTATTCGATGTTGACCTTGGTCGACGTGTGCAGCGATGCGTGGCGCAGCGCTTCGATCAGCGACTTGTACGACTCGGTCAGGTCGACATACTTGCCGACCATGCCGATCGTCACTTCGTGCTTCGGGTTCTCGAGCTTCTCGACGAGCGCCGACCACATGGTCAGGTCAGCGTCCTTCGGCGACAGCTTCAGTTCCTCGCAGATGATGCGGTCGAGGCCCTGGTCGTGCAGCATCTGCGGAATCTTGTAGATGCTGTCGGCGTCCCACACCGAGATCACGGCGTCTTCCGGCACGTTCGAGAACATCGAGATCTTCTTCGACTCGTCGTCCGGAATGCGGCGGTCCGCACGGCACAGCAGCACGTGCGGCAGGATGCCGATCTCGCGCAGCTTCTGCACGCTGTGCTGGGTCGGCTTCGTCTTCAGCTCGCCGGCCGTCGCGACGTACGGCACCAGCGTCAGGTGCACGAAGCACGCGCTGTTGCGGCCGAGGCGCAGGCTCATCTGGCGCGCGGCTTCCAGAAACGGCAGCGATTCGATGTCGCCGACCGTGCCGCCGATCTCGACGATCGCGACATCCGGCTCACCGCAGGTGGCCGACGCGGCACCGCGCTCGATGAATGCCTGGATTTCGTTCGTGATGTGCGGAATGACCTGCACGGTCTTGCCGAGATAGTCGCCGCGGCGTTCCTTGCGGATCACCGATTCGTAGATCTGGCCGGTCGTGAAGTTGTTGGCCTTGCGCATCTTCGTGCTGATGAAGCGCTCGTAGTGGCCGAGGTCGAGGTCCGTCTCCGCTCCATCTTCCGTCACGAACACTTCGCCGTGCTGGAACGGGCTCATCGTGCCGGGGTCGACGTTGATGTAGGGATCGAGTTTGAGGAGGGTGACTTTCAGACCGCGCGATTCGAGGATCGCGGCGAGGGAAGCGGCGGCAATACCCTTGCCAAGGGAAGAAACTACGCCGCCGGTGACGAAAACATATTTGGTCATCGCTGGATGCTCGCGGGAAAAACGGATTATACCGTAAAGCCCGCCCTTCTCTCAGCAATTGACTCGATGATCGCGCCCTTTCGCGCCGACCCGCACCAGCCGTGCGCGCCCGGGCGAAACCGCCCGCCGGCCGGTGCAACCGTGCGCGCCGGAGGCATGCCCCCGGCCGCCAAACCGTGCGTCAGGCGCGCTTCGCGAGCGGGGTGACGCCCTGCGACACATCGCCCTCCACCGCCTTCAGTGAATTCAGCATTCGCTGCAACGCGCGGGCGGTTTCGAGCGGCCGCTCCATCGGGAACAGGTGGCTGCCTTCCAGCCATTCGACGCGGCCGCGCGCTGCACGACGCGTCGCATA
>NZ_JAAGPB010000373.1:0-8708 GCF_017104585.1 Burkholderia sp. Ac-20392 | reverse complement strand
CAGCAGCCGTGCCGACCGGGATCGCCTCCGCGGCCCACGGCCTCACGGCGCATGACGCCCGTGCTCCGCTCGCCTACGATCCGGCACCGGCGTACGACGAACACGCACCGATCGTGCTCGACGCGTTCATGCCGGCGGCGCCCGCTGTTCATGCTCCGGTTGCCGATGCGGGCGCCGTGGCGTTCGACGCCGCCGCACCGCGCGCGCTGTCGAATACCGGCATCGACGATGCCTTCTCGCATCACGCCGATGCCGAGATCCGGCACGCCGACGATGCCCCTGCCGCGCCGGTGTCGGGAATCACGCCCGCGCCGTCGTTCGACGCGCCCATCGACCTCGCGCCGTGGGAAGACCTCGCCAGCCAGCCGGTTTCCGCGTTTGACGCGTCCGCCTGGAACCCGGTCGCCGAGTCATCGACGGATGTGACGGGATTGGAGCCGGCCCATGCCGCCTTCGCGCAACCGAGGACCGAGGCGGTTCACGACGTCGCTGCGAGCAACCCGCCCGCATCGTTCGATACGGACGACAAGTACACGGCTCAACCGGCTGCTGCAATCGATCACACGGCATCGGCCCGCGTGCCGCAAGGCATCGACGATGCGCACGCCGACGTGAAGCCCGCCGGGAACATCGCGCCGTTCGCGGCCCTCCCCTCTTCACCGGTCGTTGAAACGACATCGCGCCCAAGCACCGAAACCAGGCCGTTTGCAGCAGCGTCGACACCGGCCGCATCGAGTGCCGCACTGGAAGCAGCCAAGTCGGACACGATGGAACCTGCAGCGCCGCTGACGGCAATCGCTCAGGGCGCCGCACCGGCGGCGGCATGGACGTGGACGCCTTCGACGGTGCAACCGGCCACGACGAATACGCCCGTCACCGCGGAATTGCCGAAATCGCCGGTTGCCGCTCAACCGTTTGCCGCCGCGCAAACGGCGTCGGCTAGCGCTACGTCGCCGAGCGTCGACACCGTCCACGGTTCGGCCGCGCAATCGCCTGCATCCGCATCGGGCATTGCGCCTGTCACCGCAACTGCCTCGTCGGATGGTGCTATCGGCATGGCATCCGGTTCGCTTGCTCAACCGGCTGCGTCGATCGCAGCCGTTGCCTCCGTCGCACCGGCATCTCCGATGGGCATGACCGGCACTGCGTCGACCTCGATTTCGCAGTCGGCTGCTTCGGCATCGAACACTGCATCCGTCGCACCGGCATCCCCGATCAACGTGACCGGCGCTACGTCGACCTTGCTTTCGCAACCGGCCGCTTCGACATCGACCGCTGCTCCCGTCGCGCCGGCATCCCCGATCGGCGTGACCGGCGCTACGTCGACCTTGCTTTCGCAACCGGCCGCTTCGACATCGACCGCCGCTCCCGTCGCGCCGGCATCCCCGATCGGCGTGACCGGCACTACGTCGACCTTGCTTTCGCAACCGGCCGCTTCGACATCGACCGCTGCTCCCGTCGCGCCGGCATCCCCGATCGGCGTGACCGGCACAGCGTCGGCTCCGCATTCGCAGCCGGTCGATTCAGCATCGTTCGTTGCATCCGCCGCGCCGGTTAGCGTTGCGGGCACGACTTACGGTTCGTTCCCCCGCGCATCGACGCCCGCATCGTCCATTGCGCCTGCCGTGACGCCGCCGACAACCGACACGTCGGCTTCGACCTCCGGTTCGACCGCGCCGGCGAGCGTTACCACGATGACCGCGAATGTCGCGTCAGGCTCGATCACCGCACCGAGTTCCACGCCCGCCCCGACACTTCAGGCCAACCCGGCAACTTCGTCGACGGGCACGACATTCGGCACATTCGGCACCTCCGGCGCAGTCGCACCGCAGCCGGCTACAAGCCTGCCCGTACCAACGGCCGCTTCCGACACGGCTGCAACGTCGTCAGCAGCAATCGCACCGATCGCCACGGCGGCAGCAACGCCAGCACAACCGATCGCCAGCTCGCCCGTCGTTCCGACCGGCTCTCTGACGTCCTTCGGCGTAGCCACCGCGACGCTCACTCCGTCGATCGCTTCCGCACCTGCAGCAGTCGAAGCCACGACGTTCGCCACTCCGCCTGCCTCGGCCTCATCGCCGGCAAGCTGGTCCGTGTCGAATGTCTCCGCAGCGCCGACAGCCCCATCGGCCACGGCTCAGCAACCCGCAGCAACGATCGCCGGCGCGAGCCTGTCCGCGCCGGCGATCCCCACTGCCCCGCCGGCCGAAGCAATCACCACCACGGCAACCGAACCGGCCGCACCAGCCGCAGCCGGCTCCCCAGCCCCCGACACCCCCGCACGCCCACCGCGCCCGAACGCGTTCGAATTCCACGCACCCGCGTCGTTCAGCGTCGAACTGCCGACGCTCGACCTGCTCGAGCCGCCCTCCGGCGACATCGAAACGATCACCGACGAACACCTCGCGCAGACGGCGCAGGTGATCGAACAGCGGCTGCAGGAATTCAAGGTGCCGGTGACGGTGGTCGGCGCGTCGGCCGGCCCCGTGATCACGCGCTTCGAGATCGAACCCGCGCTCGGCGTGCGCGGCAGCCAGATCGTCGGGCTGATGAAGGATCTGTCGCGCGGCCTCGGCCTCACGTCGATCCGCGTCGTCGAGACGATTCCCGGCAAGACCTGCATGGGCCTCGAACTGCCGAACGCGAAGCGCCAGATGATCCGCCTGTCGGAAATTCTCGAGTCGCGCCAGTATCAGCACTCGGCCTCGCAGCTGACGATCGCGATGGGCAAGGACATCACCGGCCACCCGGTCGTCACCGATCTCGCGAAGGCGCCGCACATGCTCGTCGCGGGCACGACGGGCTCGGGCAAGTCGGTCGCGATCAACGCGATGATCCTGTCGCTGCTGTACAAGGCGACGCCCGAGGACGTGCGGCTCATCATGATCGACCCGAAGATGCTGGAGCTGTCGGTCTACGAAGGCATCCCGCACCTGCTCGCACCGGTCGTCACCGACATGAAGCTCGCGGCGAACGCGCTGAACTGGTGCGTCGGCGAGATGGAGAAACGCTACCGGCTGATGTCGGCCGTCGGCGTACGCAACCTCGCGGGCTTCAACCAGAAGATCCGCGATGCCGAGGCGAAGGAAAAGAAGATCGGCAACCCGTTCTCGCTGACGCCGGAGGATCCGGAGCCGCTGTCGACGCTGCCGCTGATCGTCGTCGTGATCGACGAGCTGGCCGACCTGATGATGGTCGCCGGCAAGAAGATCGAAGAGCTGATCGCGCGCCTCGCGCAAAAGGCGCGCGCGGCCGGCATCCACCTGATCCTCGCGACGCAGCGTCCGTCGGTCGACGTGATCACGGGCCTGATCAAGGCGAACATCCCGACGCGCGTCGCGTTCCAGGTGTCGTCGAAGATCGACTCGCGCACGATTCTCGACCAGATGGGCGCCGAATCGCTGCTCGGGATGGGCGACATGCTGTTCCTGCCGCCGGGCACCGGTTATCCGCAGCGCGTGCACGGCGCGTTCGTCGCCGACGAGGAAGTGCACCGGGTCGTCGAGTACCTGAAGCAGTTCGGCGAGCCGCAGTACGAGGAAGGGATTCTCGACGGCCCGGCCGCCGACGGCGCGACGCAGGACCTGTTCGGCGATGCGCCGGACGCGGAGGCCGATCCGCTGTACGACGAAGCCGTCGCGTTCGTCGTACGCACGCGGCGCGCGTCGATCTCGTCGGTGCAGCGGCAGTTGCGCATCGGCTACAACCGCGCCGCACGCCTCGTCGAGCAGATGGAGGCGGCCGGGCTCGTGTCGCCGATGGGCGTCAACGGCAGCCGCGAGGTGCTCGTGCCGGCCTCGGCCGACTGAGCGCGGCGGCCGGTCGGCCGCCGGCAACCGACACGGGCGCACCGGGAAACCGGCCGCCCCCCAAAAAAGGGCGCTGCATCGGCAGCGCCCTTTTTCATTTACTGCACCGGCACCAGCTTGAAGTCGACCGGCTTGCCGACCGCCACCTTCTGCGGATTCGGGCCGAGCTGCCCCGTTTCGACATTGCGGCTGAACACGTAGAACGTATCGCTGTCCTGGTTGCCGACGATCAGCCACTTGCCGGTCGGATCGATCAGGAACTCGCGCGGCGTCTTGCCGAGGCTCGACTGGCGGCCGACCTGCTTCAACCGGCCGTCGGCCTGGTTCACCGCGTAGATCACCAGGTCGTTCGCGTCGCCGCGGTTGCTCACGTACAGGAAGCGGCCGTCCGGCGCCAGGTGGATCGCGCCGCCACCGACCTTGCCCTTGAAGCCCGGCGCGGTCATCGACACGGTCTCGACCGGCGTCAGCTTGCCGTCGTGGTAGCCGAACACCTCGACCGACGCGTTGAGTTCGCTCGTCACGTACGCGTACCGGCCGTCGGCGCTGAACACCATGTGACGCGGGCCCGAGCCCGCCTTCACCGGCGTGTAGCGCGTCTCGGTCGGGCTGATCAGCCCGCGGCTGCCATCCACCGTGTAGCGGTAGCCGTAGATCTTGTCCGCGCCGAGATCCTGCACGAACAGGTAACGGCCGTCGGGCGAAAACACCGTCGAATGCACGTGCGCGCCGTCCTGGCGGCCCTTCACGGGCCCCGTGCCTTCATGATGCACGGTCAGCGCGGCCTGGCCGACCGCGCCGTCGTCGCGCAGCGGAAACACCGCGAAGCTGCCGCCCGGATCCTTCGCGACCGAGTAATTGGCGGTCACGAGGTACTTGCCGTCCGGCGACAGCGCGAGATAGCAAGGATCGTTCCCTTCCGACGACACGCGGTCGATGAAGCTCAGTGCGCCCGTCTTCGCGTCGAAGCGGAATGCGCTGACGCCGCCGCGCTGCGTCGCCGGCCCGTCGTCGCCGGGCAGTTCGTTGACCGCGTAGACGGTGCGACCGTCGCGGCTCGGCAACAGGTACGACGGATTCACGGTCTTCGCCGACGACACGGGCGCGACGCTGCCGGTTTTCGTATCGAAGCGGTAAACATAGATGCCGTCGCTGCCGCCGCCCGTATAGGTGCCGACGAGCAGGTTGTAGACACCGTCGGCCGGGGCGGGCGATTGCTGCGCAAATGCGTGGGTCGCGGAAAGAGAGAGCACGATCGCGAAACCTTTCATCCAGTGAGCGAGCCTAAGCGGGAACCCTCGTGTCGAAGCGCGTGCGTCACGCTCGCGTAAACGGTTGGGCATTGAATCCTCCTTGCATCGAGTCGCTTCAAGTGTTGAGATAGGACGAAACGCCGGCCGTTCATGCGCTCCGCCGCCCGGCCGAGTATACGGGGCGCGGCGCCAGCGCGTGAAGCCTTGGCCGTCGCCGTCCGCATTGTGAACTCGAATACCCAAGGATCGCCTGCCCATGCCTGCCCTGATCGAAGACTACGCCCTCGTCGGCGACGGCCACACCGCCGCGCTGATCGCTAAAGACGGCTCCGTCGACTGGCTGTGCTGGCCCCGCTTCGATTCGGGCGCCTGCTTCGCGGCGCTGCTCGGCACCCCCGAGCACGGCCGCTGGCTGCTCGCGCCGGCCGCCGACGCCGCGATCACGCACACGACGCGCCGCTATCGCGGCGACACGCTGATTCTCGAAACCGACTACGAAAGCGCCGACGGCGCCGTCACCGTGGTCGACTTCATGCCGCCCGGCAACGGCTGGTCCGAGCTGGTGCGGATCGTCGTCGGCCGTCACGGCACGATGAAGATGCGCATGGAACTGGTGTTGCGCTTCGACTACGGCTTCTCGATCCCGTGGGTCACGCAGCTGACCCGCGAGGACGGCATGAAGGCGATCGCGGGGCCGGACACCGTCGTGCTGCGCACTCCGGTGCCGCTCACCGGCGAAAACCTTCATACGCTCGCGGAATTCACGGTGAGCGCCGACGAGCGCGTGCCGTTCTCGCTGAGCTACGCGGCATCGCACCTGCGGCTGCCGCCCGCGCGCGATCCGCTGTCGATGCTCGCGCGCACCGAGAACTACTGGCTCGAATGGTCGGGCCGCTGCCAGGTGCAGGGCCGCTACGCGGCCGCCGTGCGCCGTTCGCTGATCACGCTGAAGGCGCTCGCATACGAGCCGACCGGCGGCATCGTCGCGGCGCCGACCACGTCGCTGCCCGAGAAGATCGGCGGCAACCGCAACTGGGACTACCGCTATTGCTGGCTGCGCGACGCGACGATCACGCTGCTCGCGCTGATGCGCGGCGGCTATTACGACGAGGCGCGCGCGTGGCGCACGTGGCTGGGCCGCGTGATGGCCGGCTCGCCCGAACAGATCCAGATCATGTACGGGATCGCCGGCGAGCGCCGGCTGCCGGAAATGGAGCTCGACTGGCTGCCCGGCTACCAGGACTCGAAGCCGGTGCGCGTCGGCAACGGCGCCGCAAACCAGCTCCAGCTCGACGTGTTCGGCGAGGTGATGGCCGCGCTGCACCTCGCACGGGTGGGCGGCCTGCAGGCCGACGACACGGTCTGGTCCGTGCAGTGCGCGCTGCTCGACCATCTCGAGAAGATCTGGCAAGAACCCGACGAAGGCATCTGGGAAACGCGCGGCGGCCGCCGCCACTTCACGTTCTCGAAGGTGATGGCGTGGGTCGCGTTCGACCGCGCGATCAAGTCGGCGGAGATGTTCCGGCTGCCGGGCTCGCTCGACCGCTGGCGCGCGCTGCGCGACCAGATCCACGCCGACGTATGCACCAACGCGTGGCACGAAAGCAAACAGGCGTTTGCACAGAGCTACGGTAGCGACGAGCTCGACGCCAGCGTGCTGCTGATGCCGCTGCTCGGCTTCCTGCCGCCGGAGGATCCACGCATCGTCGGCACGGTCGAGGCGATCGAACGGGAATTGCTGCACGACGGGCTCGTGATGCGCTACCGCACGACCGACTACGACGACGGCCTGCCGCCCGGCGAAGGCACGTTTCTCGCCTGCAGCTTCTGGCTGGTCGACAACTATGCGCTGCTGGGCCGGATCGACGACGCGCACCGGCTGTTCAGCCGGCTGCTCGCGCTGTCGAACGACCTCGGGCTGCTCGCGGAAGAGTACGACCCGGTGGCCGGGCGGCTCGTCGGCAACTTCCCGCAAGCGTTCTCGCACGTGGCGCTCGTGCATACCGCGATGAACCTGATGCACCACGAGGACGCGATGGCGCGCGCAGCCGGCCAGCCCGCACCGGCCGTGGCGACGGGACGCTGAACGGGGGCGCGAGCGGCTTGGTCAGAGAACGTCAAATCGCAAAACTTTGATGAAAAATCGGGGAAATGTTGCATTGCACCACCCATCGTTGTCCGATATGATCGACGCGATTGTCCGGCTGCAGTGCAACATGGCCGGTCGCTGACCCACACGGCACGCCGCGACGCCCCACGCCGCCCTTGCGCACCGTCCCCCACGCGGGAGTAGTCTGCATGCTTTACCAACTGCACGAATTCCAGCGCGCCATGCTGAGCCCGCTGACGGCCTGGGCCCAGGCCGCGTCCAAATCGTTCGCCAATCCGTCCAGCCCGTTCTCGCTGATGCCGGGCGCGACGCGGATGGCCGCCGCGTACGAACTGATGTACCGGCTCGGCAAGGATTACGAGAAGCCCGAGTTCAACATTCATCAGATCGTCAAGGACGGCCACAACATCCCGATCGTCGAGCAGACGATCGTCGAGAAGCCGTTCTGCCGGCTGCTGCGTTTCAAGCGCTATTCGGACGACGCCGACGCCGTCACGCAACTGAAGGACGAGCCGGTCGTGCTGGTCTGCGCGCCGCTGTCGGGCCACCACTCGACGCTGCTGCGCGACACCGTGCGCACGCTGCTGCAGGATCACAAGGTCTACATTACCGACTGGATCGACGCGCGGATGGTGCCGATCGAGACCGGTGCGTTCCACCTGCACGATTACATCGCGTACATCCAGGAGTTCATCCGCCACATCGGCGCGCGCAACCTGCACGTGATCTCGGTGTGCCAGCCGACGGTGCCGGTGCTCGCGGCGATCTCGCTGATGGCGAGCCGTGGCGAGGACACGCCGCTCACGATGACGATGATGGGCGGCCCGATCGATGCGCGCCGCAGCCCGACGTCGGTGAATTCGCTTGCCACGCAGCACTCGACCGCGTGGTTCGAGAACAACGTGATCCACACGGTGCCGGCGAACTACCCGGGTGAAGGCCGCCAGGTGTATCCGGGCTTCCTGCAGCACACGGGCTTCGTCGCGATGAACCCGGAGCGGCACGCCCAATCGCACTGGGATTTCTACCAGAGCCTGCTGCGCGGCGACGAGGACGACGCCGAAGCGCACCGCCGCTTCTACGACGAGTACAACGCGGTGCTCGACATGGCCGCCGAGTACTACCTCGAGACGATCCGCGTCGTGTTCCAGGAATTCCGCCTGGCCGAAGGCACGTGGGATGTCGAAGGCGAGCGCGTGCGTCCGCAGGACATCCAGCACACCGCGCTGATGACGATCGAGGGCGAACTCGACGACATCTCCGGCAGCGGCCAGACGCACGTCGCGCACGAGCTGTGCACGGGCATCCCGCAGGACCAGCGTCGCAGCCTGACCGCCGAGAAGTGCGGTCACTACGGGATTTTCTCGGGCCGCCGCTGGCGCACCATCATCTATCCGCAACTGCGCGACTTCATCCGCGAGCATGCACCGGAGCCGAAGCACGGCGCGACGAAGGATGTCCCTGAAGCACCGGCGGCCACGACGCTCGCGGCCGTGCCGGCCGGCGACGCGCCGGCCGAAACGTCGCGCGCCGCCG
>NZ_JAAGPB010000372.1:0-8798 GCF_017104585.1 Burkholderia sp. Ac-20392 | reverse complement strand
CGCGACGAGCGGATGCCAGCCGGCCGGCTCGCCGATCGCGCGGTCGATGATCGCGGCTGCGACCGCGAACATCGCGACGACGGGCAGCGACAGCATCAGCATGACGGCGCTCCCGCCTTGAGGTCGAGCGGCAGCCCGGCGACGAGCAGCGTGACGCGCGTCGCGAGCGCGGCGACGCGCTGGTTCAGGCGCCCGAGTTCGTCGACGTAGCGCCGCGTGACCGACCCGAGCGGCACGACGCCGAGCCCGATCTCGTTGCTGACGACGATGACCTTCGCGCGCGCGCCGCACAACGCATGCTCGAGCCGGTCGACCTGCGCCGCGTACCGTGCATCGTCGAGCGGTTCACCGTCGGCCGGGCACAGCAGGTTCGTGAGCCACAGCGTCAGGCAGTCGACGAGCAGGCACGCGTGCGGATCGTCGAGCCGCGCGAGCATGCCGGCGAGATCGACGGGCGCGTCGGCGAAACCCCAGTCGGCCGGCCGGCGCGCGCGATGGTGCGCGATGCGCTGCGCGAATTCGGCATCGGCGGCGGTCGCGGTCGCGATGTAGGTGACGGGGAGGCCGCTGTCGGCGGCGAGCCGCTCGGCATGCGCGCTCTTGCCCGAGCGCGCGCCGCCGAGGACGAAGGTGAGGTCGTGCGGAATCATCGCGTGATTGTAACGGCGCGGGCATACCGGCGCGGGGGATAATGCGGCCTTTGCTTCGCGACGACCATTACACGATGAATGCACCCGAGCCGCGGCCGCGCGGCACGCTGATGATCCAGGGCACGACGTCCGACGCGGGCAAGAGCACGCTGGTTGCGGGCCTGTGCCGGCTGGCACACCGCGCCGGCGCGCGCGTCGCGCCATTCAAGCCGCAGAACATGGCGCTCAACAGCGCGGTGACGGCCGACGGCGGCGAGATCGGCCGCGCGCAGGCGCTGCAGGCCCTGGCGGCGGGCGTCGCGCCGCATACGGATTTCAACCCCGTGCTGCTGAAGCCGACGAGCGACCGCGGCGCGCAGGTGATCATTCACGGCAAGGCGCGCATGAATCTCGATGCGCGTGCGTATCACGACTACAAGCCGGTCGCGTTCGATGCGGTGCTCGAGTCGTACGCGCGCCTGCGCGCCGGCTACGACACGGTGATCGTCGAGGGCGCGGGCAGCCCGGCGGAGATCAACCTGCGCGAAGGCGACATCGCGAACATGGGATTTGCCGAACGCGTCGACTGCCCGGTCGTGCTCGTCGCCGACATCGACCGCGGCGGCGTGTTCGCGCATCTGGTCGGCACGCTTGCGTGCCTGTCGGACAGCGAGCGCGCGCGCGTGCGCGGCTTCGTGATCAACCGCTTCCGCGGCGATTTCAAGCTGCTCGAACCGGGGCTCGACTGGCTGCGCGCGCAGACGGGCAAGCCCGTGTTCGGCGTGCTGCCGTACCTGCACGGCCTGCTGCTCGACGCCGAGGACATGCTGCCCGCACAGGCGCGCAGCGCCGCCGCACGCGGCGACGCCGGCGTGCTGCGCGTCGTCGTGCCGGCGCTGCCGCGCATCAGCAACCACACCGATTTCGATCCGCTGCGCGCGCATCCGCAGGTCGAATTCACGTACTGGAAGAGCGGTCCCGTGCCGGACGCCGACCTGCTGATCCTGCCCGGCTCGAAGAGCGTGCAGCGCGACCTCGCATGGCTGCGCGACGCGGGCTGGGACACGCTGATCCGTCGCCACCTGCGCTACGGCGGCAAGGTGATCGGCATCTGCGGCGGGATGCAGATGCTTGGCCGCACGCTCGACGATCCGCTCGGCCTCGAAGGCGCGCCCGGCAGCGTGCCGGGGCTCGGGCTGCTCGATTTCGACACGACGCTGCAGCCCGACAAGACGCTGAAGAACGTGACAGGGCATCTCGCGCTGCCGGGCGGGGCGGCCGTGCGCGGCTACGAGATCCACATGGGCGACACGCACGGGCCCGCGCTGGCGTCGCCCGCGCTGGCGCTGGCAGCCGACGCCGCGCAGGACGGTACGCGCCCGGACGGCGCGGTGTCCGACGATGGCCAGATCCTCGCGACCTACGTGCACGGGCTGTTCGACTCGCCCGACGCCTGCACGGCGCTGCTCGCGTGGGCCGGGCTCGACGGCGCGGAGCGGATCGACTATCCGGCGCTGCGCGAGGCATCGCTCGAACGGCTTGCCGACACGTTCGCCGACCATCTCGACCTCGACGCGCTGTACGCCGAGTTTCGTTGACGCGAGTCGGGCCGCGCTCGCTTTTTCCGCCGGATCGCGTACAACACAGGAGGGCGGATGTCCGCCTGGAGGAGTGCGACGATGAAGGCTCGATGGTGGTGGAGCGTGCTGCTCGCGGCGCTGCTGGGCGCGTCGGCGGTTGCGCACGCGTGCGATTCGTACGCACCGGGCGGCAGCCAGTCCGGTTCCGGCGACGCCACACAAGGCAAGAGCGGTTACTGAAGCAGGTTGCGGGGCATGATCGGTCATGCCCCTTTTTACGTCTCAATTAATTCCGCATGGGAATCAGTTAAAGCGAATTGGCGCGTTTATCGGTCGAATTGATTCGAATAGAGTGCAATCCATTCACACCACTCACGAAGGAATTCGCCATGAACCCCAATCGCCTCAACGATTTCGCCGCGACCCTGCTACGCGTCGCGCTCGGCGTGCTGTACCTCGCGCACGTCGCGCAGAAGGTGTTCGTCTTCACGCTGCCCGGCACCGCGCAGTTCTTTGCGTCGATCGGCCTGCCGGGCTGGCTCGCGTACCTGACGACGTTCGTCGAACTGGCCGGCGGCCTCGCGCTGCTCGCAGGCTTCCGCGTGCGCATCGCCGCACTCGTGCTGCTGCCGTTCATGCTCGGCGCGACCGCCGCGCATCTGCCGAATGGCTGGAGCTTCGCGTCACCGAACGGCGGCTGGGAATATCCGGCGTTCTGGGCCATCACGCTCGCCGTTCAGGCGCTGCTGGGCGGCGGCGCGTTCGCGCTCGGCGCACGGGAGGCCGCGATTCAGCGTGCGTAAGGGGTAAGTAAGCGCACCCGGGGCGGCGCAACCCGTTCCGGTGATACCCCGTTTGCCGATATCATCGCTCCCTGTATCCGCATTCGAGCGGCGCCTGCCATGCGGCGGGCGCCGCGCGGCTTTTTCGGGGGAATTCATGACGGTGATCGTGGTGGCGAATCCGAAGGGCGGCGTGGGGAAGAGCACGCTGTCCACCAATCTTGCCGGCTTTTTCGCGGCGCAGGGTGCGTGGGTCGCGCTCGCCGACCTGGACCGGCAGCAGTCCGCGCATGCGTGGCTCGACCTGCGGCCGGCCGGATTGCCGGCGATCGAGGCATGGGAGCTCGACCCGGACGCACCGACGAAGCCGCCGCGCGGCCTCGAATATGCGGTGATCGATACGCCGGCCGGCCTGCACGGCAACCGGCTCAACGTCGCGCTGCAACTGGCCGACAAGGTGATCGTGCCGCTGCAGCCGTCGATGTTCGATATTCTGGCCACGCAGCAGTTTCTGGAGCGCCTCGCCGGCGAGAAGGCCGTGCGCAAGGGCAACGTCGAGGTCGGGATCGTCGGGATGCGGGTCGATGCGCGCACACGCTCGTCCGACCAGCTGCACCGGTTCGTCGAAGGGCTCGGCCTGCCGGTGCTCGGCTACGTGCGCGACACGCAGAACTATGTGCAGATCGCCGCGCACGGCCTCACGCTGTGGGACGTCGCGAAGAGCCGGGTCGAGAAGGATCTCGAACAGTGGCGGCCGATCGTCGAATGGGCCGAACGCCGGGCGCCGAAGGCAGAGAAGACGGAGAAGGCCGCCAAGGCGTCCTGATCGCGCGGCCGCCGGGCCGGCGCACGATGAAATGACGAAGGGCCGGATTCCGTCGAGTACGGAATCCGGCCCTTTGACGTCAAGCGGCGCGGCTACTCCCGCGCGCCCGGGCACGCGGGTGGCCTTCAGGTCAGGTCCAGTTCTGCGTCGGCACGTGATCGCGGTGGCCCTTGATCTTGTTGCCGTCGTCGATGAACACGAGCTTCGGCTTCCAGCCGGCCTGCAGCTCGGCGTCGTCGACCATCGCGAATGCCGCGATGATCACGAGGTCGCCGAGCTGTGCGCGACGCGCGGCCGAGCCGTTCAGCGAGATCATTCCGCTGCCGCGCTCACCCTTGATCGCGTACGTCGAGAAGCGCTCGCCGTTGTTGATGTTCCAGATGTCGATCCGTTCGTTCTCGATGATGCCCGATGCTTCGAGCAGGTCTTCGTCGATCGCGCACGAGCCTTCGTAGTGCAGCTCGCAGTGCGTGACGGCCGCGCGGTGGATCTTCGATTTGAGCATGTGGCGCTGCATGGTGTCTCCGTGATGCGTGAGAGGCGCGGGCGGGGCGGCCCGTCAGATTTCCAGGTTGTCGATGAGGCGCGTCGCGCCGAGCTTCGCGGCCGCAACGACGACGAGCGGTTCGCCGGCTTCGAGCTGGGCCGCGTCCGGCGCGATCAGGTTCGCGCGGCGGCGGATCGAGATGTAGTCGGGCACCCAGCCGCGGCCGGCCAGATGCGTGCGGGCCATTTCTTCGAGCTTGCCGAGGTCGCGCTCGCCGCCGAGCACGCTTTCGCGGATGCGCTGCAGCGTCTTCGCGAGTTCGGGCGCTTCGCTGCGCTCGTCGGCCGACAGGTAGCGATTGCGCGACGACAGCGCGAGGCCGTCCTCGTCGCGCACGGTTTCGGCGGCGATGATGTCGACCGGCAGCGCGAGCTGCTGGCACATGCGGCGCACGATCATCAACTGCTGGTAGTCCTTCTTGCCGAACACGGCGACGCGCGGCTGCACGCAGGCCATCAGCTTCGTCACGACCGTGCACACGCCGGTGAAGAAGCCGGGCCGGAATTCCCCTTCGAGGATCCCGCCGAGATCGTCCGGCGGCAGCACGCGGTATTCCTGCGGTTCCGGGTACATGTCGCGCTCGGTCGGCGCGAACAGCACGTAGACGTTTTCCTTCTGCAGCTTCTCGATATCGTCCTGGAGCGTGCGCGGATACTTGTCGAAATCCTCGTTCGGGCCGAATTGCAGCCGGTTGACGAAGATGCTCGCCACGACCGGGTCGCCGTGCTGGCGCGCGAGGCGCATCAGCGACAGGTGCCCTTCGTGCAGGTTGCCCATCGTCGGCACGAACGCCGTGCGGTTCTGTCCGCGCAGCTGGTCGCGCAGTTCATGGATCGAGCTGATGACTTTCATGATCGGGTAGCGGGTTCCTCGCGCTGGCGCGCGTTGGCGCCGCAGCAGCGGCGTCGGGGTCGAAGCGGAGAACGCCGGCGCGCGGGCGGCGCATCGGGCGTCGGCGGATTGTAGAGGATTTGGCCGCCAAACGCATCGAAAAAAGAACGGTCGTTCACTTTTTAATCGGGCGTGCCGGCAACCACTCGCGCGGCCGTGCAGGACTGCGGTGAGGCGGCGAGTGTGCCGGGATGACTCGGGAGAACGGAAAGGGCGGGCGCGGGCGTTACGCGGGCAGGTACGCGAGACGCACGTAGATCGGCGCGAACGGCTCGGCCTGCGTGATCTCGAGGAGCGACTCGCGTGCGAGTTCGAGCATCGCGATGAAATTCACGACGACGACCGGCACGCCGCGCGACGTGTCGAACAGCTCGGCGAATTCCATGAAGCGCGCGTTCTGCAGCCGGCGCAGGATCAGGCTCATGTGCTCGCGCACCGACAGCTCCTCGCGGGAGATCTTGTGGTGCTGGACGAGCTTCGCGCGCTTGAGCACGTCGGCCCATGCGGCGCGCAGGTCGTCCGAATTCACGTCGGGGAAGCGCGGCGTGACGCTCTGCTCGATGTAGACCTCGGCGCGCAGGAAGTCGCGGCCGAGCTGCGGCAACTGGTCGAGCCGCTGCGCGGCGAGCTTCATCTGCTCGTACTCGAGCAGGCGGCGCACGAGTTCGGCGCGCGGATCCTCGGCTTCCTCGCCGGTGTCGGCCTTCTTGACCGGCAGCAGCATCCGCGACTTGATCTCGATCAGCATCGCGGCCATCAGCAGGTACTCGGCCGCGAGCTCGAGGTTCGACGTGCGGATCTGGTCGACGTAGCCCAGATATTGCGCGGTGACCTGCGCCATCGGGATGTCGAGCACGTTGAAGTTCTGCTTGCGGATCAGGTAGAGCAGCAGGTCGAGCGGGCCTTCGAAGGTCTCGAGGAAGATCTCGAGCGCATCGGGCGGGATGTAGAGATCCTGCGGCAGCTTGAAGAGCGGCTCGCCGTACAGGCGAGCGAATGCCGCGACACCGTCGACCGTGTCGGGCGTCGAATCGGCGCCCGCGGGCGCGGCGATCGCGTCGTCCTGCCGGGCGGCGCTGGCCTCGTCTGCGGCGCTCACGTCGTCAGAAGTTCTGGTAGTAGACGTACGACGTTTGCTTCACGCGCGATTCCTGCTGCTCGGCGCGCTCTTCGAGGTCGATCGGCTGCTTGTCCCACAGCAGGGAACGGCCCTTGCGCTGCTCGTCCTCGAGCGTCGGCTTCTGCTGCTTGAGCTGGTTCAGGAACTGCGTGACATCGGACTGGTACGGCATGGCTGGGTTTTCCGTTTCGGGCGGCGCACGATGCGCCGGATTCACGATGGCGGGATTTTACCGCATCGCGGGAACGGCCGGCGTCAATCGCGCGTCGAATCCGCGGGCTGGCGCGCAGCCGGCACCTGGAAGCGCGCCGTCACGCATGACGCCGCGGCCACGCCCGCACGCACAGCGGTTTACAAACATTAAGCTTTGGTGCCAGTACCCTGTGGTCAAATACAGGGTTTTCCACAAAACCGTGACAACCGAGGGCGAGGTCATATTTGGCGGGGCAGTCGAACCAGCAAGCACACACGGCACATGACGCGGGCCCGCGCGTGGAACGCAATCGCGCCGCCGCCGCGGCTCGCGCCGCGCGGGTGACCCTCGCGGGTTGCCTTGCCGCGTGCTTCGCGCTGCCGGCCCACGCGAAGTACGACGTCGACATCGACGCGCCGCGCTCGGTTCGCAAGCTGCTCAAGTCGCATCTCGATATCGCGCGCTTCGCGAAGCGCGACGACATCAGCGACGACCAGTTCGACTTCCTCGTCACCGCCACGCCGCAACAGGTGCGCGACCTGACCGCGACGGCCGGCTATTTCTCGCCGGTCGTGCGCACCGACGTGCGCACGCGCGACGGCAAGCGCGACGTGCGCATCGCGGTCGATCCGGGGAAGCAGACGATCGTGTCGAGCGTCGACCTGACGTTCAAGGGGCCCATCGACACCGAGGATCCGAAGCAGGAAGCCGCGACCCGTTTCGCGTTCTCGCTGAAGCCGGGCGACCCGTTCACGCAGTCCGACTGGGACGGTGCGAAGGGCGCGGCGCTCAAGCAGCTGCAGTCGCGCCGCTATCTCGGCGGGAAGATCGCGTCGTCGGAGGCGCGCATCGATCCGCGCACGCAGCGCGCGACGCTCGCGGTCACGTTCGACAGCGGCCCGACGTTCACGATCGGCAAGGTCGACGTCGACGGCGTGCGGCGCTACCCGGAAAAGATCGTCACGAACGTCAATCCGCTGTCGGAAGGCGAGATCTACGACGTGCAGCGCATCACGGAACTGCAGCGGCAGTTGCAGAACACGCCGTATTACGCGAGCGTCGCGATCGACGTCGGCGACGATACGGCGAAGCCCGAGCGCACGCCCGTGCACGTGAAGGTCAGCGAGTTCCCGTACAACAACATCCGCGGCGGCGTCGGCTTTGCCACCGATACCGGGCCGCACGTGCAGGGTTCCTATACGTATCTCGATACGTTCGGCGCCGCGTGGCCGCTGACCGTGTCGGGCCGGCTCGACCAGATCCAGCAATACGGGCAGGTCCAGCTGTCGATGCCGCCGGGCGAGAAGGGCTGGACCAACAGCGTGCTCGCGTCGTACACGAACACCAACGTGTCGGACACGCGCATCTACAGTGCGCGGGTCGGCGTGCAGCGCACGCGCACCGGCCAGTTCATCGATTATTCGTATTCGCTGATGTACTACCAGGACCGGCTCGACCAGAACGGCGCGGGTCCGACCACGAGCCGCGCGCTCGTGCCGCAATGGGCGTGGACGCGCCGCAACGTCGACGATCCGCTGTTTCCGCGCTCGGGCAACCTGATCCACGCGGAGGCCGGCTTCGCGATCAAGGGCGTGGCGACCGACCAGAGCTTCATTCGCGGCTACGCGCGCGGCCAGCAGTACCTGCCGATCGGCAAGCGCGACCTGTTCGTGTTCCGCGCGGAGCTCGGCGGTGTGTTCACGAGCGGCAGCTCGACCGGCGTGCCGGCGTCGCTGCTGTTTCGCGCGGGCGGCTCGAACTCGGTGCGCGGCTACGGCTACCAGAGCATCGGCAACAGCGTCGACGGCTCCGTGCTGCCGACCAAATACCTGATGACGGGCACCGCCGAATACCAGCACTGGTTCAACCGCGACTGGGGCGCCGCGACGTTCTTCGACATCGGCACCGCCACCGATGCGTGGGGCGAGCGCGTGTTCTACCCGGGTGTCGGCATCGGCGCGCGCTGGCGCAGCCCCGTCGGCCCGATCAACGTCGACGTCGCGTACGGGTTGCGCAACCATAGCGTGCGCCCGTACCTGACGCTCGGCATCGCTTTCTGACCGTACCGCTTCACCGACGACGAACCGCATGACGAAGGACCCGAACGACACGCCGCCTCACGATCCGGACTCGCCCGACGGTGCGCCCGACGCGCCGCCGCACGCGCCGCGCCGCGGGCCCGTCGCGCGCATCGGGCGGTTCGTCGCGTGGACGCTTGCGACGCTCGTGC
>NZ_JAAGPB010000371.1:0-8516 GCF_017104585.1 Burkholderia sp. Ac-20392 | reverse complement strand
GCCCGCCTGGCGGCGACCGGACCCGACACGCCGGCTCAGCCGTCGGGGCAGCCGAAGCAGCGGATCCCGGCGGTGGCCCATGCGCAGGTCGTGCGCGTGAGCTCGGCACCCGAATCTACCGATCGTTGAAACCATCCAAGGGGAAGCTCATGAAATCCGCCTACCTCGTATTCGTGCGCCGCGCGGCGCTCGCCGTCCCGCTCGCGTTCGCGCTTGCCGGCTGCATGTCGTCCACCCCGGTGTGGGACACCCGTTTCGGCGATTCGGTCCGCGCCGTGACCCAGGCCCAGATCATCGACCCGCATGCTGCCGAACACGCGGCGTCGGCATCGCCATCGGGCGTCGACGGCGGTGCCGCCGCGGCCGCGCTAGACAACTACGACAAGTCGTTCAAGCAAACCGTGCCGCCCGCCAATGCGTTCGTGATCGGCATCGGCAAGGCCACCCAGTAACGACGGCACGCTCAGGGAGAACGCCATGGACAGCGCAGCTCGCCATCCGAAAGTCATGCGTCGCAGCCTGCATCGCCAGCGCGGTGCCGTCGCGATCATCGTCGGTCTTTCACTGGCGGTGATGATCGGGTTCGTCGGGCTCGCGCTGGATCTCGGCAAGCTGTACGTCACGCGCAGCGAACTGCAGAACAGCGCCGATGCCTGCGCGCTGTCGGCTGCGCGTGACCTGACCGGCGCCATCAGCCTGTCGGTGGCCGAGGCGGACGGCATCGCCGCCGGCCACCTGAATTTCGCGTTTTTCCAGAACAAGTCGGTGCAGATGTCGACGAACGCGAACGTCACGTTCAGCGACTCGCTGACCGATCCATTCCTGACGAAGAGCGCGGTCACGACGCCGTCGAGCATCAAGTACGTGCAGTGCACCGCGACGCTCAGCAACATCGCGCACTGGTTCATCGAGGTGCTGAACGTGCTGCCGGGCACGAAGCTCGCGAACGCGGCGGAAGTGTCGGCCAGCGCGATCGCAACCGTCGGCGGCGGGCAGACGACCTGCGCGATTCCGGTATTCGTATGCCGCGCGACCGGTGCGCCGTCCTACAACGTCGGCGACTGGATCACGTCGCTGTCCGGCTCGTCGACGACCTACGGGCCCGGCAACTTCGGCTGGGCCGCGCTCGACGGGTCGACGAACGAACCGACCATTGCGAGCGAGCTGTCGGGCAACACCTGCAACATCACGAGTCCGCCGGACCTCGGGTCGACGGGCCTGAAGTCGGCATCGCTGCGAGCCTGGAACACGCGCTTCGGCATCTATACGAACGGCGCGAACGGCTCGAGCGGCCAGCCCGACTTCACCGGCTACGCGTATGTCGGGCCGAACTACGGACCGCCCGGAACGGCCGGCATCAAGGGCGATGCGTACACGCAATTCGTCACCGACCGGACGACCTTCAAGCCTTACCAGGGCGACGGCGCGCCGCCGTCGGGCAGCGGGATCGCCACCAACGGCACCGTGACGGCGAGCACCTACCAGACCACCGGCGGAGATCGCCGCGTCGCGCTCGCGCCGGAAGGTGACTGCTCGACGCTGAACGGGGCCAGCGGCAAGGTGCACGTCACGCAGTGGGATTGCGTGCTGATGCTCGACCCCGTGCCGTTCAGTCCCGGCAAAGGCGGTATCGTCGCGCACCTCGAATACCTCGGCTCGTCGGTCTCCGGCAACAATCCGTGCGCGACGCACGGCTTGCCCGGCAGCGGCAGCGCGTCGGGGACCCAGGTTCCGATGCTCGTTCAATAGCGGGGAGACGATCATGAAAAAGCCTCCGTTTCGCCGTTCACGCACGCGTGGCGCCGTTGCCGTCGAGTTCGCGCTCGTGCTGATGCCGATGATCATGCTCGCGACCGGCGTGGCCGAGTTCGGCCGCGCGATCTACCAGTTCGAGACGCTGACCAAGGCGACGCGCGACGCGGCGCGCTACCTGTCGGTCTGGTTGCCGACCGACAGCGCGTATCCGGTGTCGGCGGCGCAGTGTCTCGTCGTCTACGGCAGCACGACGTGCGGCGCGTCCGGCACCGAGCTGGTACCGGGGCTCACGACGTCGATGGTGACGATCTGCGACGCGCAGCGCACGACCGGCTGCAGCGACGGGTCCGATCCGTCGCAGTTCGCGAACCTGCCGACCTACGACGCGAACAACAACGCGGCGAGCGGCACGGCGACGGGCGCGATCAACATCGTCGAAGTGAAGATCAAGGGCTACCAGTACCAGCCGATCCCCGCGTTCCCGGGGCTGCCGTCGATCACCTTCAACAACATCGTTACCGTGATGAGGCAAGTGTCATGAGCGCGCGCCATGTCCCCCTGTCACGTCGTCGCACCCAACGCGGCGCGGCGATCGTCGAGTTTGCGCTGATCGCATCGGTGCTGATCATGCTGCTGATCGGCATCTTCGAATTCGGCCGCGTGCTGTTTTACTGGAGCACGGCGAGCGAAGCCGTGCGTCTCGGCGCACGCACGGCGGTGGTGTGCGACGTGAATGCGGCCGGCGTCGTGAAGCGGGTGAGATCGCTGCTGCCGCTGCTGTCGAACGCGAACGTATCGGTGAACTACTCGCCCGCAAGCTGTGACGTGAATTCGTGCGCGTTCGTGACCGTCAGCGTCACGAACGTCACCGTCAAGACGATGATCCCGTTCGTGAACGTCACGGTGACGATGCCGCCGTTCACGACGACACTGCCGCGCGAAAGCCTGACCTCCGCGACCGGCGGCGCCAACTGTAATTGATCGAACAGGCGAGGCACACGACATGATCAACATCCTCGTAGCTTCCGACGACACCGCGCGACTCACGCAGATCGCGCGCCTCGTGGCCGACTGCGGACGCTATCGCGCGACACGCGCGACCGGCCGCCCGTCGCAGATCGAACATCGCACCGACGGGCTCGACGCGTTCGACATCCTGCTGGTCGACGGCACGTCGCTCGAACCGTCCGAACTGTCGGCGATCGAGCGCATCTGCCGCGCGCACGCGGGCCTGACCTGCATCCTCGTGACGCCGGACACGTCGCCGCACGTGCTGCTCGACGCGATGCGCGCCGGCGCACGCGACGTGCTGCAGTGGCCGCTCGATACGCAGGCGCTCGGCAATGCGCTCGAACGCGCGGCCGCGCAAAGCACGCGGCGCGACACCGACGATACGCGGATCGTGTCGTTCATGTCGTGCAAGGGCGGGGCCGGCACGAGCTTCGCGGCCAGCAATGTCGCCTTCGAGATCGCGGAAGGCTTCAAGCGCCGCGTGCTGCTGATCGACCTGAACCAGCAGTTCGCCGACGCGGCGTTTCTCGTCAGCGACGAAACCCCGCCGTCGACGCTGCCGCAACTGTGCGCGCAGATCGAGCGGCTCGACAGCGCGTTCCTCGACGCGAGCGTCGCGCACGTGACCGAAAACTTCCACGTGCTCGCGGGCGCCGGCGACCCGGTCAAGGCCGCCGAGATGCGCGAGGACGCGCTCGAGTGGATCCTGGGCGTTGCTGCGCCGCGCTACGACTTCGTGATCTTCGACGTCGGCGTCTGCATCAATCCGCTGTCGATGGTCGCACTGGATCGCAGCGACCAGATCCAGCTCGTGATGCAGCCCGCGATGCCGCACGTGCGCGCCGGCCGTCGGCTGCTGGAGATTCTCGTGTCGCTCGGCTACTCGACCGACCAGATGCGGTTGATCGTGAACCGCGCGACGCGCGCGAGCGACCGCACGCGGACCGCGCTCGAGGAAGTGCTCGGCCTGCAGGCGGCCTGCACGATTCCCGACGACGCCGACACCGTGCTCGAAGCGATCAACCAGGGGCATCCGGTGTCGCGGCTTGCGCGCGGCAACGCGGTCGTGCGTGCGTTGCAGGGGTGCGCGAAACAACTCGTCGACGGCGAAGTGCGTGCGGGGCACAGCGCGGCGAGCAGCGAACCGCTGATGTCCAGGCTTTTCGGCCGCAAGGCCACGCCGAAGCTCAAGTCCATGTAACTCTCTCGGGGAACCATCATGTCATTGCGCGAACAGATGTCGTTGCACCGGGCCCAGCCGCTGGCGGCGGGCAGCGAGCCGGCCGGCCCGGCGCATTCGTCGGTGCGCGACGCATACCAGAAGCTGCGCCGCGAAATCCACCTGGCGGTGCTCGAACGTGTCGAGCTCGAGCGCCTGTCGCGGATGCCGCAGGAATCGGTCCGCATGGAGATCGGCTTGCTGATCACGCGCATCCTCGACGAGGAGCGGCTGCCCGCGAACGACATCGAGCGGCGGCAGCTCGCGATCGACGTGTATGACGAGATGTTCGGCTTCGGCCCGCTCGAAGCGCTGCTGCGTGACCCGACCATTTCCGACATCCTCGTGAACACGTACCGGCAGGTCTATGTCGAGCGCTTCGGTCAGCTCGAACTGACCGACGTGACGTTCTACGACGACGCGCACCTGATGAAGGTGATCGAGAAGATCGTGTCGCGCGTCGGGCGCCGCATCGACGAATCGAGCCCGATGGTCGATGCGCGGCTGCCCGACGGCTCGCGCGTGAACGCGATCATCCCGCCGTCCGCGATCGACGGGCCGCTGATGTCGATCCGGCGTTTCGCGGTCAACCCGCTGAAGATGGACGACCTCGTGCGCTACCACAGCCTGACGCCGCCGATGGCCGAGCTGCTCGACGCGCTGTCGCGCGCGAAGATCAACGTGCTGGTGTCGGGCGGCACTGGCAGCGGCAAGACGACGCTGCTCAACATTCTGTCCGGCTTCATTCCGCGCAACGAGCGGATCGTGACGATCGAGGATGCCGCCGAACTGCAACTGCAGCAGCCGCACGTACTGCGGCTCGAAACCCGCCCGCCGAACATCGAAGGCAAGGGCGAGATCACGCAGCGCACGCTGGTGCGCAACGCGCTGCGGATGCGCCCCGACCGGATCATCCTCGGCGAAGTGCGCGGCGCGGAAGCACTCGACATGCTCAATGCGATGAACACCGGCCACGAAGGCTCGCTCGCGACGATCCACGCGAACACGCCGCGCGACGCGCTGACGCGGCTCGAGAACATGATCAGCGTCTCCGGCCTGACGCTGCCGCCGAAGACGATGCGCCAGCAGATCGCGTCGGCGATCTCGGTGGTCGTGCAGGCGGCGCGGCTGACCGACGGCAGGCGCAAGATCGTCAGCATCCAGGAGCTGACCGGGATGGAAGGCGACATCATCAACATGCAGGAGATCTTCACGTTCAAGCGAACGGGTGTGGACCGCGACGGTACGGTACGCGGCCACTTCTGCGCGACCGGCGTGCGGCCGAAGTTCGTCGAGCGGCTGCAGGCATTCGGAATCAATTTGCCGGATTCGCTGTACGACCCGTCTCAGCGGTACGAGACGAACTGACGACAGGGCGCCGGTCGCTGCCGGGGAGGCTTCATGAACACGATCTTTTACGGTTTTGTGATTCTCACCTTCGTCGCGGTGGTCCTCGCGATCGAAGGTGGCTATCAATGGTGGAACGCGCGTCACGGCTCTGCCGCGCGCCGGATCGAGTCGCGGATTCGCGCGATGTCGGCCGGCGGCAATGTCCAGCAGGAACGGCTGTCGATCCTGAAGAAGCGGATGCTCGACGAATCGAAGCCGTTTGACCGGCTGCTGCTGCGCATACCGCGCGTGCATCGCCTCGATCTCGTGATCCAGCAGTCGGGTCTCGACTGGACGCTGCCGAAGCTGATCATGCTCAGCGCGGTGTTCACCGCGTTCGCGTGGCTTGCGCTGAGCTTCGCGACATTGCCGCAGCTCGCTGCGCTGCCGCTCGCGCTGTTCGCCGGATGCCTGCCGATGATGTACGTGATGCGCTGCCGCGGGAAGCGGATGCGCAAGCTCGAGCGGCAGTTGCCGGACATCTGCGACATGATCGCGCGTGCGTTGCGTTCCGGTCACTCGTTCACCAGCACGCTCGGGATGGTCGGCGACGAGTTTCCCGATCCGATGGGGGGCGAGTTCCGCATCACGTTCGACGAGGTGAACTACGGCGTGTCGCTGCACGATGCGCTGATGAACCTCGCGACGCGCGTGCCGGTGCAGGACCTGCGCTACTTCGTGATCGCGGTGCTGATCCAGCGCGAGACGGGCGGCAACCTGGCCGAACTGCTCGACTGCATTTCCGCGCTGATCCGTGAGCGCTTCAAGCTGTTCGACAAGGTGCGCGTGCTGTCGGCCGAAGGACGGCTGTCGGCATGGATTCTCGGGTTGCTGCCGTTCGGCACCGCCGCGGTGATGGCGCTGCTGAACCGCGAATTCCTGTCCGTGCTCTGGGAGGATCCGGCGGGGATCAGGATGGTCGGCGGGATGCTGGTGTCGATGCTGTTCGGCCTGTTCTGGATCCGCCGCATCGTCCGCATTCGCGTCTGACGCGCGTGTCAAATAACGAACCCTTGCGAGGCTGTCATGCAAAATCTGAGCGTGGTCCAGGCCGTGATGCTGGGCGGCTTGTTCATCTTCGTGGCCGGCGGCGTGCTCATCGGGATGCTGCTGTTCGCGCCGCGCAGCATCCAGCGCCGGCTCCAGCAGGCCGGCGGGGCCGGGGCGGGCGCGACTGGCGCGGCGGGCACCGGCGACGGCGACGATATGGCGTCGCGCTGGGTCGCGAAGCTGGTCGAGCTGTCCACCCCGATCTCGAAGCTGTCGGTGCCCAAGGAAGGTTGGGAGAATTCACCGCTGCGCATCCGGCTCATGAATGCCGGCTGGCGTAACCAGAGCGCGGCCGCGCTGTACTTCACGGCGAAGACGGCGCTCGCGCTCGGGCTGCCGTGCGCGGCGCTGCTGGTGCTGATCACGACGTCGCTTGGCGACGAGCGCGCGATCCTGTCGGTGATCCTCGTCGCGCTCGCCGGGATCGGCTACTACATCCCGAACATCGTGCTGTCGCAACGGGTCAAGGTGCGCCAGCAGAAGATCTTCGAGGATTTCCCGGATGCGCTCGACCTGCTGACGGTGTGCGTCGAAGCGGGGCTCGGGCTCGATGCGGCGCTGATGAAGGTGAGCGAGGAGCTGCGGTTCAGCAGCGAGGTGGTCGCGAGCGAACTCGACCTGCTGCTGCTCGAGATGCGCTCCGGCTTCACGAAGGAGACGGCGCTGCGCAATCTCGCCCTGCGTACCGGCGTGGAGGACATCGAGTCGTTCTGCGCGATGCTGATCCAGGCCGACCGGTTCGGCACGAGCATCAGCGAATCGCTGCGCGTGCTGTCCGACATGCTGCGTACGCGGCGGCGGATGCGCGCGGAGGAGCGGGCCGCGAAGATCGCGCTGAAGCTGCTGTTCCCGCTGATCTTCTGCATTTTCCCCGCGCTGATGCTGGTGCTGCTCGGGCCGGCCATGATCCACGTCTATCGTGTGCTGTTGCCGACGTTCGTGGGCATCGGGCAGTGAGCGGCACACCGGCGTTGCACCGAGATCGTCGATCGAGGTTTTGCGTGCCGGCCGGCCACCCCCGCCGGCCGGCACGGTAACAGGCTTCATGGAGGCTCCCTCCCCAGGCGGCGTCGCGAGACAGGTTGACCATAGCGGCGTCAATGCATCCTGGACCCATGGTCGGCCATGGAACTAGCCGTAGTCCACCGCCTTACCGGCTGCCCCCTACTGCTAACCTGAATGCCGGCGAAGTTTGCCGGCATCGCGTTGTGCGCGATGGCGCGGAGGTCGCGGATCGCGACCGGCGCTCCAGCGGCCTCCCGGACGCAATCACAGCGATGACAGGACCGGCGCCGCGCTATAGCATGGTCGGCAATCGCGGCGCGGCGCGCGCCATTCCCGGTCGGGAGACGACAGGAAAACCATGCCGACGTTGACGATCGAACCGCTGGAGCCCGACGAGCGGGTGCGGCTGCGCGGCACCCGAGGCGGCGGCCTGTTCCTCCTGGCGCTGGCCTTCGCGTTTCCCTCGATTCCCGTGGGCTGTGCGTTCCTCACGCATCCGATGCCGTACCCGCTGATGACGCTCGCCGGGATTGCGCTGATCATCGCGACGGCCTGCCTGATCGTGTACCTGATCTACCGATGGGGCGAGCACAAGGTCTCGCTCGACCTGAAAGCCAACCGGAAGCTCGTGCTCGACACGACGATCGCCCGGCTCGACGAGCGGTATTTTCGCGGCATTTCGAGCTACTACCTGAACGTTGCCGACGACGGCCCCGATGTGCCGCGCCGCCGCTTTCAGATCGACAAGGCCGTTTATGAGCAGTTGCGCAACGGCGAGCGTATCCGTATCGCGTTCGTGCCGATTTCCGGCCGCGTGCTGGAGATCGAGTCGGCGGCGGGCCGGCACCTGATCTGAATCCGGGATGATTCGCCGCGCGGGTGGTCGGCGGCGCGCATTGCCTGAAATGCGGCGGAAAGATCCGATCCGCACGACTGTTTCGCCGGTCGCGATCAATCGCATCGATACCTTGAGTTTCATCATCCAGCGCGCTACATTGCCGCTCGCAGAATTCCGCACGGACTCCTGCGCACCCTGTAATTCGTACGTAAGGAACCCCGATGGGGCAACAGGCGGAAGGCAACGACA
>NZ_JAAGPB010000370.1:0-8761 GCF_017104585.1 Burkholderia sp. Ac-20392 | reverse complement strand
GCCACGGCGGCCTCGCTCGACGCTCAGACGTTCGATGCGCTGGCGGCGCTCGAACGCAGCGCGGGCGGCCGCCTCGGCGTGTGCGCGATCGACGTCGCGAGCGGCCGGCGCGTGGAGCATCGCCAGAACGAGCGCTTCCCGTTCTGCAGCACGTTCAAGGCGATGCTGAGCGCGGCGGTGCTGGCGCAGAGCGTCGATCGCCCGGCGTTGCTGCAACAGCGCGTGACGTATACCAAGGCCGACCTCGTCAACTATTCGCCGGTGTCGGGGAAGCATGTCGGCGATGGTATGACGGTCGCCGCGCTGTGCGAGGCCGCGATCCAGTACAGCGACAACTCGGCTGCGAACCTGCTGATCAAGCTGCTCGGCGGCCCGTCGGCGGTGACGGCCTACGCGCGCTCGATCGGCGACGACACGTTCCGGCTCGATCGATGGGAGACCGAACTGAATACCGCGCTGCCGGGCGACCCGCGCGACACGACGACGCCGGCCGCGATGGCCGCGAGCATGCGCGTGCTGATGGTCGGCGAGGCGCTGCCGGCCGCGCAGCGTGCGCAGCTCGTCGCGTGGATGCGCGGCAACAAGGTTGGCGACAAGCGGATTCGTGCCGGCGTGCCGGCAGGGTGGACGGTCGCCGACAAGACGGGCACCGGCGATTTCGGGACGACCAACGACGCGGGTGTCGTGTGGTCGCCGTCGGGTGGGCCGATCGTGCTGGTCGTGTACTACACGCAGGCGAGCGCCGATGCGCGCGCGAAGGAAGACGTGATCGCGTCGGTCGCACGTATCGTGGTCAAGGCATTCGGTTGAGGCGGTACGGCGCGGCGTGCGTGATGCGGTCCGCATGCATGCCGTGCCGCAGCCGTGACCTGCGCGATCAAACGTTGTGCGATCAACGACTTAGGTCACGCATGCTCAGGATATCCACATGCTTGCCAACAAAAATTGTGGACAAGCCCGCGCGCGGCCGCATCCGGTGTGGCGCGGGCCGCCGTGCCGCGTTTGAGGCGGCGCGGACAAAGTCTTTCGGATCAAGCGCTTGGCCTCGGTATGCGCAGGCTATCCACATGCTTGCCAACAAAATCTGTGGACAAGCCGGTCCGCACGCGCGGTAGGCGCCACGCCCCATGCTGAATGGGCGTCTGAGCGGCACTTTCCCGGCCGCGTGCCGCATTTGAAGCGGCGCGGACAAAGTCTTTCGGATCAAGTGCTTGGTCGCGGTATGCGCAGGCTATCCACATGCTTGCCAACAAAATCTGTGGACAAGCCGCGCGGCCGCGGTGGCGACGGTCAGGGCTGCCGATCGTCGACGGTGGGCCAGCGCGCGAACGCGAACACCCACAACATGATGAAGTTCAGGACCGGGACGAACATCGTCAGGATCCACCAGCCCGAATGCCCGGTGCGCCGGACGATGCGGACGTACGGATAGATGACGACGGCGACCAGCACGATTGAGACGACCAACTGCCACGCAGTGAAGTGTTCCATGGCCTTCCTCGGGGTGAGGTGTCGTGGTGCGGCGCCGGCGGAACGGCCGGGCCGTTGAGCCGTCGCGCGAAGCCGGCGATGCGCGCCTGCGTGCGGCTCGCGTGATCTTGACGCGTGGCAGGCGCGAGCGTCAAGGCGACGGTGATGCGCTGCTGTTGCGCCGCTATTGTGCGGGATCGTCGGCCGGCGCGCATGCCCAGGCCGCACGGTGCCGCAACCGTGACGCCGCGCATGAACCGTAGCCCGATCAACGGGTTAGCGCAGGCTTGCGCAGGATATCCACAAGCTTGCCAACATTTTCTGTGGAGAAGTCGGGGTGCGCGAGCGACACGCAACCCACCCGCGAATGCCACGCGTTGCCCCGATTCATGCGCGCACTCACGCCGTGCAGATACCGGCCACGCCGACTTTCTGGAACAGGTGCGGGCTCGCGACGGCGGACGACGGATAGGCCGACAGCTTGGCGACGAACTCCGGATGCGTGAAGGCCGCGCGAAACGCTGCGGTCGATTCCCAGACCGCGTAGTTCAGGTAAGTCGGACTGTCGCCGAGCGCGCGATGCAACTGGGTCGAGATGAATCCCGGCTGCCGCTTCATGAATTCGGCGTCGTCCTTCCACACGGCAAGGAAGTCCGCTTCGTCGTCGGCGGCCAACGTGAACACGTTGACGAGGACGACCGGCTCCGCGTCGATGGCGATCTGTTGCTGGATCGGAAAGGCCGGATCCATCGGCTTGAAATGAGGCATGGGAACTCCTGCGGGTGAAGGTGAGGGGGCGGGGCGATTGAACGCTCACGCCGGTGCATCGGCGCCATGCGCACGGGACATCGCCGACAGAACGCGGATCGCCGCATCCAGGTCAGCCGAACTGAAGTCGCCGGCGATGTCGCGGACATGCTGTTGCCACTGCTCGACCACGGCCTGATAGGCCGCCTCGCCGCGAGGCGTCAGCGCGTACAGGGGCGAGCGCTTGTGCGCCGGGTTCGGCAGCGACTGCACCAGCCCTTCGTCGGTCAGCACGTTGATCTGCTTCAGCACGGCCTGCCGCGTGATGCCCATCGCGTCGGCGATCTGCGGAATGTTCGGGGCGTCCGGCGCCAGCGAGATGGCGCCCAGCACCTGCCAGCGCGCACTGGTCAGGCCGTGCGGCCCGGAGAAGGTGTTGCCCCATTCGATCAGCAGGCCGTTCAAGCGGAATACGGACAGCGCGACGGCGGTCAATTTCGCGGATTTCGTCATGTTCGATACGCGGGATGAATTGACAACTACTTTACGTATTGGACAACTGGTTGTCAATTAGACGAATGCACGTCCCTGAACGGGAGCGGGTCGGTAAACTGGCGACGCGATCCGGCACCGGTAACATTTGCCGCACCGGATGGCGGGCCGACAATAAAGAACCTGGAGAGAAATCAGTGAGAACGATCCGGAAAACGATCGCCGTGCCGTTGATGGCGGTGGCATGCAGCATGAGTGCGCACGCCTGTCAGCCTGCGTACCATCACACCGAGTATTTCGGCCGTAGCACCTACCTGAGCGACGAACTTCGCGACAAGGTGCTCGACGACATCCGTGCCCATCACTACACCGTCATCGAACCGCAAATCGGCTTGCTGTACTACCCGATCGTCAGGAAGGGCAACGCGATCTACCTTGGCCACCAGCCGATCGCGACGGAGAAGGACTCGTTCTGGTATCTGGGGCACGGCTATTACCAGCTGAACGGCCAGCTCTATTACATGGGCGAACGCGTCGGTGCGTATCCGGGCGGCGGCACCGTCGTCGTTCATGTCGAGGATCGCACGCGCCCCAGGCCGGACGACTATCCGAAGGGGCGCCTGTATTGCCGCGTCGAGCAGCACGCCAGCATCCTCGAAACCTCGACCGGCCTGCGGATCGAGCGGATCGTCGACGACAACTGAGCGGGTGCGTAGCTGACCCGGGCGGGCGCATTTGCCGCGCACGACGGACAAACCCTTTCCGATCAATGGCTTGGTGCGGTTAATGGAAGGTTGTCCACAAGCTTGCCAACACAATCTGTGGAAAAGCCGCGCGATGCGCGCGCGTCAGCCCGGCAGCGGAAAGCGTACCGTAACGGTCAGCCCGCGTCCGCCGCGCGTGGTGCCGAGCGCGACCGTCGCGCGATGCTGTTCGGCGATCCGCTTGACGATCGACAGCCCGAGCCCGCTGCCCGACGACGTGACGGCCTGCGCGCCTTCGCCGCGATAGAAGCGCTCCCACACGTCGGTGCGTTCGGCTTCCGGGATCCCCGGGCCGTCGTCGGCGACTTCGAGCACGGGCGTCGTGCCGTCGATGCGTGCGGACACATCGACACGCGCGCCGTCGCCCGCGTAGCGGATCGCGTTGTCGACGAGGTTGTTCAGCAGGACGCGCAATGTGTCCGCATTGCCCGAGGTCATCACGGGCGTCGACACGATCGCGCCGAGATCGATCCGGTGTGCGTCTGCGACGCGCGTGCGATCCGACACCACCGACCGGCACAGCGCGGCGAGATCGACGGGGGCCGACGCGGAGGCGGCCGCCTGCGCATCGGGTTCGAGGCGCGCGAGCGTCAGCAACTGCTCGGCGAGGTGGCCGAGGCGCGTCGTGCCGGCGTGGATCTGCGCGAGGATGTGCTCGCGCTCCTCGGCGGTCGACGCGCGCCGCAGCAACTGCGACTGGATCGACAGCCCCATGATCGGCGTGCGCAACTCGTGTGCGGCATCGGCGATGAAGTGGCGCTGCAGCGTGAACGAGCGGTCGAGGCGCGCGAGCAGGTCGTTGATCGCTTCGGCGAGCGGTCGGACTTCGTTCGGCATCGAGCCGACGTCGACCGGTTCCAGATTGTTCGCATTCCTTCGTTTGAGGCCGGATGCAATCGTGCGCAGCGGCCGCAGCCCCGCGCCGATGCCGAACCACAGGCCGATCGCGAGCAGCGGCAGCATCGAGAACACGGGCCACAGCAGGTGTACGGCGATGCCCGCGATCGCTTCCCATCGGGCATGGCGAGCCTGCGCGAGCCGGATCGTCGTGCCGCCGCGCTCGGTGACATAGGTGCGCCACGGCTGACCGTCGACGTCGACGCTCGCGATGCCTTTCTGCTCGGGCGGCGGCAGATTCGAATCGCGGTCGGTCGAATACACGAGCGTGCCGTTGCGCCACACCTGCAGCAGCACCGCGTCGGGGTCGCTCGCCTCGAAGCCGTGCTTGCCGTTGGCGTGGTTGCTGAACGACAGCTCGCCGTTCGGGCCGACGACGATCTGCTTCGACATGCTGCGCATCTGGTCGTCGAGCAGGTCGTCGAGCTCGCGCAGCGCGCCCCAGTAGGTGCCTGCACTCGCGACGAGGCCGATCACGCACGCGGCCGGCATCAGCCACGTCAGCAGGCGCCGCCGCAGCGACGCGTTGCGCCAGCGCGCGATCGCCTGTTGCATGCGTGTCATGCGCCGTCACCGATCCGGTAGCCGACGCCGCGCACCGTGCGGATCATGTCGTGGCCGAGTTTCTTGCGCAGGTTGTGGATGTGCACCTGCACGGCGTTGCTCTCGATTTCCTCGCCCCAGCTGTACAGCCGCTCCTCGAACTGCTCGCGAGAAATCACCGCGCCCGGGTCGCGCATCAGCTCGTGCAGCAGCACGAACTCCTTCGGCGACAGCGGCACTTCGTCGTCGTTGAGCCAGACGAGGTGCTTGACGGGGTCGAGCCGCAGCGGGCCGATCACGAGCGTCGTCTGCGCGCGGCCCGCATGGCGGCGATTCACGGCGCGGATGCGGGCGAGCAGCTCGTCGAGTTCGAACGGCTTGACGAGATAGTCGTCCGCGCCGCAGTCGAGGCCTGCGATGCGGTCGGGCACGCCGTCGCGCGCGGTGATGATGATCGCGGGGAGGTTTTCGTCGCGGCGGCGCAGCGCGGCGAGCACCGACAGGCCGTCGCGGTTCGGCAGCCCGAGATCGAGCAGCAGCAGGCCGTAGCCGGTCGCGCGCAGCGCGAGGGACGCGGCGTCGCCGTCCTTCACCCAGTCGACCGCGAAGCCCTCCTGTTTGAGGCCCTGTTCGAGCCCGCTGCCGATCAGCGGATCGTCCTCGACGAGCAATACGCGCATGAATTGGTGTCTCTTCAACGGGGCGCCGTGGCGCCCGGGGTTCCCATGATAAGCGCCCGTGTCTTAGGCAGACCTTAAATGCGGGCGGTGCGCGGCGGGCTTTCGTACGCGTCCGATGCGGCACCGTGTCGCTTCGGCGCGACCTTCAGGTTTGCTTAATCTTACGGTCCGTAATCTGAAACCGTCGCGTTCAACGGGGCGCGGCGTCACATCGAAGAAGAGGACCACGATCATGAAACACCTGGCCAGAATCCTGACGGTTGCGCTCGCCACGCTGCCCGCCGCCGTCTACGCGCAATACACGGGGCCGTCCACGCTGACCACGACCACCGTGAAGGAGCTGCTCGCGAACGGCAAGGACGACCAGCACGTGCAGTTGCAGGGCCGCATCGTCAAGCATGTCGGCGGCGAGGATTACGAATTCGCCGATGCGACCGGCACGATCCGCGTCGAGATCGACCACAAGCTGTGGACGGCCGGCCAGCCCGTCAGCGACAAGAGCGAAGTGAAGGTGACCGGCGAATTCGAGCGCAAGTGGTCGGGCAGCGTGAAGGTCGACGCCGATCACGTGGAAGTGCTGCGCTGACCGGTGCGCGCGGGGCCGGTGATACCATGGACGACCGGTTCCCGTTCCCACCAAGATGGCCGCCAATTTCGACGAACTCGCGTCCCGGATCCGGGCGCAATTTTCCGAGCTGAGCCCGCAATTCCAGGCGGGCGCTGCCTTCCTGCTCGATCATCCCGACGAAGTCGCCACCTCGTCGATGCGCAAGGTCGCCCAGCGCGCGCAGGTGCAGCCCGCGTCGCTCGTGCGGCTCGCGCAGCAATTCGGCTTCCCCGGCTGGAACGAGCTGCGCGACCTGTGCGTCGCACGCGTACGCACGCGCCCCGAGCCGCTCACGCAGCGGGCGCGCTCGCTCGTGCGGCCCGACGCGAAGGCGTCGCTCGCGCACGACCTGCTTGCCGCGCAACAACACAACCTGTCGGCCACCGCCGCGCAGAACGAGCACGCGCTCGCCGATGCCGCGAAACTGATCCGCAAGGCGTCGCATGTGCATGTCGCGGGGTTTCGCTCGTGCTATCCGGTTGCATTCGGCTTCGTGTACGGCTACCGGCTGTTCCGCCCGACCGTGTCGCTGCTCAACGGCGTCGCCGGTTCGCTCGAAATGGAGCTGCGGACGATCTCGAAGCAGAGCGTGACCGTCGTCGTCAGCTTCGCGCCGTATTCGCAGGAAGCGACGCGCGTCGCGCAGGCCGCGAAGGCGCAGGGCAGCCGGATCGTCGCGATCACCGACAGCGCGGTGTCGCCGATCGCACTGCACGCGGATGCGCAACTGATCTTCACGCACGACAGCCCGTCGTTCTTCCCGTCGCTGGTGGCCGCGCACGCGATGGCCGAAGCGCTGGTCGCGCAGTTGCTGGCGCTCGAAGGCAGCGATGCGATCGCCGCGCTCGAGCGCACGGAAGCCGAACTGCACGCGAAGGGCGCTTACGTCGTTTGACGCGGGGCGTACGGCTTCAACGCTTCCTTATGGTCGATTCAAGCGGATTCAACCGATGACGTTCACATACGAGGTGACGGACGCGGGCGACGCGAACGTTCGCAAGCAGATCGTCGCGCCGCTCATCCGGTTCAACGAAAGCCAGGCGGGCCCGATCGACGCCCGTCCGCTGGCCGTGGTCGTGACCGATGGCGAGGGCGTGGTGGTCGGTGGCCTGTGGGGCAGCACGGCGTACGGCTGGCTGCATGTCGACCTGCTCGTGGTGCCCGAGGCCGCGCGCGGCCAGGGCGCGGGCACGCGCATCATGGATCTGGCCGAGGCGGAAGCCGTCGCGCGCGGCTGCCACGGCGCGTGGCTCGACACGTTCGACTTCCAGGCGCGGCCGTTCTACGAGAAGCGCGGCTATGTCCGCTTCGGCGAGCTGCCGGATTATCCGGTCGGACACGCGCGCATTTTCCTGACGAAGAAGCTCGCGGGCTGAGCGCCGCCGCCGCGGAGAGCGGCGCGGTTGACGAGGTCGCCGGCCGTCGCCTAGGATACCGGTCAGCGATGCAGGTCGCTTCCGGGTCCGCGGAAAGGGTTGAACCCACCTGTCGCAGCAAATTCAGCTTTCCTCCTGTCCTTTGTGCTGGCGGTATTGCGGACCTTCGGCCATTTACTGCACGAGGATTCGCATGAAAAAGCTGCCTCCCAAGGCCAATCCCGATCATCTGAAAAAGCAGGCCAAGGCGTTGTTGCGCCTGTACCGGCAGGGCGACGCCGATGCCGTCGCGCGCTTCGTCCGGTTTCTCCCTGCAGCAGCGAACCACACCCACGACGAAGCGCTCGCGCTCGGGCTTCGGCTGCACGACGCGCAATCCTGCATTGCGCGCGAGTACGGTTTTGCGTCATGGGCCGATCTCGGCGCATTCGTCGAAACGCATGCGCTGGCGGGGCAACAGCGATCGGAGCTGATCCGGCGCTGGCTCCACCTGGCGTACGGCGGCGACGTGACCGGCGGCTTCGACGCGCCCCGGCCGCGCGTCGCCGCGCAATTGCTGCTCGACCATCCCGATCTCGTGGCGGGCGATCCGACCGTTGCCTGCGCGGCCGGCGACCTCGACGCGGTGAAGGCGGCACTGGCCGTCGATCCCGGCTGGATCGCGCGCGCCGGCAGCGTGCTGAAGCTGCCGCCGCTGGTTGCCGTCACGCATTCGCGGCTCGGGCAGCTTCCCGCGTTTGCCGTCAGGCTGCGCGCGTGCGCGCGTCTTCTGCTCGATGCCGGCGCCGATCCGAACCAGCGGATCGGCAACCGCTTTCCGCCGGCTTCGCTTGCCGCACCCGACGAAGCGGAGCCGCTGTCGGCGCTGTACGGCGCGGCGGGCGTCAATCGCGATCCGGTGCTCACCGCCATGCTGCTGGAAGCCGGCGCCGATCCGAACGACGGCGAATCGCTGTATCACTCGGTCGAAAATCCGGCCTGTACGCGCGTGCTGCTTGAACACGGCGCGCGGGTAGGCGGCACGAATGCGTTGCGGCGCGCGTTCGACATGCGCGACGCAGATGCACTCGAACTGCTGCTCGCGCATGGCGGCGACCCGAACGAGCCGCCTGGCGCGGGGCTGGCGGAGACCTGGGGCGCGCCGTTGTTGCGGGCGATCGGCGTGCGCTGCTCGGCACGCCATGG
>NZ_JAAGPB010000369.1:0-8698 GCF_017104585.1 Burkholderia sp. Ac-20392 | reverse complement strand
GGTCGGCAGCGCCGACGCGTTGATCGGCACGACGCGCGGCGCGATCGAGAAAGCGGGGGCCGGTGTGCCGACCAGCGTCGCGATCGCGGTTTCCACCTGCACGCGCTGCTGGAGCAGCAACTGCGCCTGCGTGCGCGTCGCGTCGAGCTGCGCGCGCTGCTGCAGCAGGTCGAGGCCCGACACCGCGCCGAGGTCGTGGCGCGCGCTCACGTAGTCGAGCGCCTTCTGCTGCAGGTCGATCGAACGCTTGACGACGTCGATCTCGGTATCGAATTCGCGCAGCGCGAAATAGCTCGATGCGAGATCGGCGGTCAGCACCAGGCGCGCGTTCGCGAAATCGTCGCCGGCCTGTTCGGTGGTCGCCTGCGCCGATTCGACGCTGCGCCGCACGCGGCCGAACAGGTCGAGCTCGTAGCTGACGGCCGCGCCGACCTGGACATCGTTCTGCACGGTCGACGTGCTTTGCGTCGCGTAATTGGTCTGAGGCCGGTCGGCCGAGATCTTGAAGCGCTGGCCGCTCGCGTTCAGGCCGACGGCCGGATACTGCGCCGACGCGACCGATGCGAGCGTCGCCTTCGCCTGGTCGTAGCGCGCGGCGACGGCCTTCAGGTTCTGGTTGTTGCGCAGCGCTTCGGCTTCCAGCGCATCGAGCTGCGGATCGCCGAACGCGGTCCACCATGCCGGGTCGAGCGGCGCGCGGGCCGGCGCGGCGGGATGCCAGTATGAATCCGCCGGATCGAGCCGCCATGCGGCCGGCGTGTCGACGTCGGGCCGCTTGTAATCGGGGCCGACGGTGCAGCCCGCGAGCGCGGCTGCGAGCGCAACGGCGGTGGCGGTGACGGCGACAGACCGCCGGCGGATGCGCATCGCGATCACGACTTCGCCTCCGCGGCGCCGGAGGCCGGCTTCGCGGCCGGCGCCGAGACGATCACCTGGTCGCCGTTCGTGAGCGCGTCGCTCGGGTTCGTCACGAGGCGGTCGTTCGGCGTGAGCGGGCCGTCGACTTCGAGCGTCTGCCCGATCGTGCGCACGACCGTCACCGATTTCAGGCGCACCTGGCCGTTCGCATCGACGGTCGCGACTGTCGGGCCTTCGGCGCGGAACAGCAGCGTATTGGCCGGCACCTGCAGGCGGCCGACCGGCGTCATCGGCAAGGTAGCCTGCACGTACGCGCCGGGCAGCAGCCGGCCGTCCGGGTTCGGCAGCGTGATCTCGATCTGCAACGAGCGCGTCGCGACGTCGATCGCCTCGGACGTGCGCGTGATCGTCCCGTCGAAGGTCCGGCCCGGCAGCTCGGCCTGCGCGACGCTCACGTGCTGGCCGACCTTCACCTGCTGCGCGTACGCCTGCGGCACCTGCACGTAGAGGCGCAGCTGGTCGGCCTGCACGACCGTGAACAGCGAGCGGCCGGCGTTGCCGGAGCTGACGAGATCGCCGACGTCGACGTTGCGCTGCGTGACAATCCCGTCGATCGGCGCGACGATCCGCTGGAAGCCTTTCAGCTCGGTGAGGCGTCGCATGTTCGCATCGGCCGCGGCGAGGTTCGCGGCGCCCTGGTTGAACGCGCCTTGCCGGTCGTCGAGCTCCTGCTGCGACACGGCATCGCGCTGGCGCAGCTGCTGCGCGCGGTCGAACGACGTCTTCGCGAGCGCGAGGGCGGCCTGCGCCTGCTGGCGCTGCGCGGTGGCCTGCGCGAGTTCCTGGTTCAGCTCGGGCGTGTCGAGCTCGGCGAGCAGTTGCCCCTGCTTCACGTGCGCGCCGATGTCGGCCTGCCAGCGCAGCACGTAGCCGCTCGCGCGGGCGTAGATCGGCGCCTCGACGAAGCCGCGCAGCGTGCCGGGCAGCGTCAGCTTGCCGCCGGTGGCCGCATCGACCGGATGCACGACGGTCACGTACTGGCGCGTGTTCTGCTCGGCAACGGCGTCGAGCCGGTTGCGGTTCAGCACGTTGACGACGACCGTGCGCGCGGCGCCGGCGGCCAGCAGCACGCCGATCACGATCAGGACGATCTTCCCGCGTCGCGATACCGACGTGCGCGTCGGCAGGTGCATGCCGCGTTCGTCTACCTGGATGCCGACGGAGCTGTGATGTTTCTCTTCCATGAATTCAACCAAATCAACCGGGTAGTGGGACGAAAGTCAGTGGCCGGCCTGGCGCGCACGCCGGCGGGCCAGCCGAGCGTGCACGCCGCCGAACACGAGCGGCACGAACAGCAAGGTCGACACGGTCGCGAACAGCAGCCCGCCGATCACCGCGCGGCCGAGCGGCGCGTTCTGCTCGGCGCCTTCGCCGAGACCGAGCGCCATCGGCACCATCCCGATGATCATCGCGAGCGCCGTCATCAACACCGGCCGGATCCGCGTCGCGCCGGCTTCCAGCGCGGCCGTAAGTGGCGGCGCGCCGGCCTCGAGGCGCTGGCGCGCGAACGACACGACCAGGATGCTGTTCGCGGTCGCGACGCCCACCGTCATGATCGCGCCCGTCAGTGCGGGCACGCTCAGGTGCGTGCCGGTGATGAACAGCATCCAGACGATGCCGGCGAGCGCGGCCGGCATCGCGCTGATGATGATCAGCGGGTCGAGCCACGACTGGAAATTGACGACGATCAGCAGGTAGACCAGCACGATCGCCATCGCGACGCCCGCGCCGAGGCCGATGTACGACGTGCGCATCGTCTCGATCTGGCCGCGCATCGTCAGCTCGGTGCCGCGCGGCAGCGTCGCGCGCGCATCGGACACGATGCGGTCGATCTCGCCGGCCACCGCGCCGAGGTCGCGGCCTTCGACGCTCACGTACACGTCGATCGCCGGGCGGATGTTGTAGTGCGTGATCACGGCCGGGTTTGCGGTGCTGCGCACCTGCACGAGGTTGCCGAGCAGTTGCAGCGGCATGCCCGTGCGGCCGCTTGCCGAGATCGGCGTGCCGAGCAGGTCGTCGACCGACGAGATGCTGTATTGCGGGGTCTGGATCTGCAGCGGGTACTGGACGCCGGTGCGCGGGTTGATCCAGAACGACGGCGTGGTCTGAGAACTGCCGGACAGCGAGATCAGCATGTTCTGCGCGACGTTCTGCGCGGAGAGGTTGAGCTGCTGCATGCGCGTACGGTCCATGTCGGCCAGCAGGGTCGGCTCGTCGTTGCGTTGCAGCACGTGCACGTCGACGGCGCCGGGGATTTGCCTGAACTTTTTCATCAGGCTGCTCGCGATAGTCATGTTACTCGCGAGATCGTTGCCGAGCACCTGCAGGTCGATCGCGGCCGGTTGGCCGAAGTTGAGGATCTGCGTGATGATGTCCGACGGCTGGAAGAAGAACTCGACACCCGGGAAGCGCTCGGGCAGCACCGTGCGCAGCGCCTGCACGTAGTGCTGGGTCGCGCGGTGGCCGGGCTTCAGGGCGATCAGCAGTTCGCCGTCGAGCGTGCCGATCGTGCCCGCGTTGCTGTACGACAGGTTGATGCCGCTCACCGGCAGGCCGAGGTTGTCGACGATCGCGCCGAGTTCGTCCGGCGGCACGGTTTCGCGGATCACGCGCTCGACCTGGTCGGCGAGGCGCGCGGTTTCCTCGATCCGGTAGCCGGTCGGCGCGCGCATGTGCAGCCGGATGTTGCCGGAATCCGCATTCGGGAAGAAATCGCGGCCGAGCACGAACACGAGGCCCGTCGACAGCACGCAGAAGCCGAGGAAGCACATCGCGTAGAAGCGGCGGCGCACCAGCAGGATGCTGAGCAGCACGATGTACCACGCGCGCAGCCGCTCGAACGCATCGTTGAACGCGTGATGGATGCGGGCGAAACGCGACGTCGCGTGGTCGGGGCCGGTGCTCGCCTGCTGCGGGCGGAACAGCAGCATCGCGAGCGTCGGCACCAGCGTGCGCGACAGCACGTACGACGCGAGCATCGCGAACACGACGGCTTCCGCGAGCGGCACGAACAGGAAGCGCGCGACGCCCGTCAGGAAGAACATCGGCACGAACACGATACAGATGCACAGCGTCGACACGAACGCGGGCACCGCGATCTCGCCGGCGCCTTCGAGAATCGCGTCGTGCAGGTTCGTGCCGAGATGCAGGTGCCGCTCGATGTTCTCGATCGTGACGGTCGCGTCGTCCACCAGGATCCCGACCGCGAGCGCGAGCCCGCCGAGCGTCATGATGTTGATGGTCTCGCCGAGCGCGGACAGCGCGATCAGCGACGTGAAGATCGACAGCGGGATCGAGATCGCGATGATCAGCGTGCTGCGCCAGTTGCCGAGGAACAGCAGGATCATCATTGCGGTCAGCACGGCGGCGATCAGCGCCTCGTGGATCACGCCCTGGACAGCCGCGTTGACGAACACCGACTGGTCGAACAGCGGCGTGATCGTGAGCCCTTCGGGCAGGGTCGGGATCACCTTCGGCAGCAGCGCCTTCAGGTCCGCCACGACCTTGAGCGTCGACGCATCGCCGCTTTTCAGGATCGAGATGAGCACGCCGCGCTGGCCGTTCTGGCGCACGACGTTGGTCTGCGGCGCGAAGCCGTCGCGTACCGCTGCCACTTCGCGCAGGTAGGTCGTCGCGCCGTTGACGGTCTGGATCGGCAGGCTGCTGATGTCGGCGATGGTGTCGGCCGACGCGTTGGTGTCGATCCGGTATTCGGTCTGGCCCATCTTCGCGGTGCCGGTCGGCAGCACGAGGTTCTGCGCGTTCACCGCGTTGACGATGTCGGCGGGCGTGAGCCCCTTCGCGAGCAGCGCCTGCGGATCGAGGTCGATCGCGACCACGCGCGTGCGGCCGCCGTACGGGAACGGGATCTGCACGCCCGGCACCGTGATCAGCTGCGGGCGCAGGAAGTTGAGCGCGATGTCGGCGAGCGACTGTTCGCTGAGCGTCTTGCTCGACAGCCCGAGCTGGATCACCGGGATGCTCGACGCCGAATAGGTGATCACGAGCGGCGGCGTCGCGCCCTGCGGCATCTGCCGCACGATCGCCTGCGCGGACGAGACCGTTTGCGCGATCGCCGTCTGCACGTTCGCGCCCGGTTGCAGGAACACCTTCACGACCGCGATGCCGGGCAGCGATGTCGATTCGACGTGCTGGATGTTGTTGACGGTCGTCGTCAGGATCCGTTCATGCACGGACGTGATGCGGTTCGTCATCTCGGTCGCGGAGAAGCCGCTGTAATTCCAGATGACGCTGATCACGGGAATGTTGATCGCGGGCAGCACGTCGACCGGCGTGCGCATCAGCGCAAGCGGGGTGGCCAGCACGATCATGATGGCCATCACGATGAACGTGTAGGGGCGCTTGAGCGCGAGATTGACGATCCACATGGAGGCAGCGGGACAGGCGGTGATCAGGCGTGGGTAAATGGAACCCGAATGATAGGCGTCGGCGTGGAACGGGTTACTGTCGCGAAACTGGCGGAATTGTCAGGTTGGGGCGCGGCGGCCGATTGCCGATTCAGCAGAGGAAACGCAGCGCGGCGCGGCGGCCGGAAATCGGCTGCGATATCGGCCGCGATATCGGACGGGCAGGCTGCGTCGGCGACGATTCCGTTCATGGGCCCGCGCTCAGATCTGCTCCATCCCGACGCGCGCGAGCGCTTCCAGATCGACGACATCGATCTGGTTGTACGCGAGCCGCAGCGCGCCGAGCTTCTCAAGCTGCTGCAGCGCCTGGTTGATCCGCTGCCGCGACACGCCGACGAGCATCCCCAGTTCCTCCTGCGAGATCGACAGCGACGGGCCGGTGTCCGGGTACAGGTCGGGGTTGAAAAGCTGCGTGAGCGCCTGCGCGACGCGCGCATCGACGTCGAGCAGCCGGCTGTTCTGGATCGACGCGATGAATTCGCCCATCCGGTTGTTCAGCTGGTGGATCACGAAGCGCGTGAACGGCAGGCTCGTGTCGAGCAGCGCATGGAACGTGTCGACCGGCACGAACAGCACGGTCGAGCGCTGGATCGCGACGACCTCGTACTTGCGCAGCTCGCGCTTGATCACGCTGCCTTCGCCGAACCAGCCGCCCGACGGCACGCCGGAGAACGTGCAGCCGCGCCCCGACGCATTGAAGATCGCGAGCTTCAGCAGCCCGCGGTGCACGCCGATCCAGTATTCGGACGGGGCGAGCCGATGCGCGATCACGTCGCCGGCCTCGCACTGCTCGACGCGCGACTGCGCGAGCACGAGCGCTTGATGCTCCGGCGCAAGCGTGCGGAACCATGCGCACTGGCCGAACAGCGTGGCCAGCGGCGGCAGCGGGCCCGGTTCGGAAAGGGCGTCGGCCGGGTCGGCGGGCGCGTCGGGCGGTGCGGCGAGTGGGTCGTGCATGGGTGCGGGTTTGCGAGGATAGGGATAACGCGCAGCGCGTGAAAGGCACTCTGTCGTTTCGATGACAGACGGCTCACAATAGCGCCCGTTAGGCTGTCGGCAATTGAACCACATCAAAACGATCCGGGGTGGATGCGCCTCGGTCGACAGGACACGGGAGACAGGATCATGACGCAGATGTTCGAGGCCGGACTCGGCCGCCGCGACGCGAATTACGTGCCGCTCACCCCGATCGACTTCCTGGTCAGGACGGCCGAAGTCTACGGCGAGCGCCTCGCGATCGTGCACGGCGACGTACGGCGCACCTGGGGCGAGACCTACACGCGCGCGAAGCAACTGGCGAGCGCGCTCGCGCGGCTCGGCATCGAACGTGGCGACACGGTCGCGGCGATGCTGCCGAACATCCCGGCGATGGTCGAGGCGCACTTCGGCGTGCCGATGGCCGGCGCGGTGCTGAACACGATCAACACGCGGCTCGACGTGTCGTCGGTGCTGTTCATGCTGCGCCATGGCGAGGCGAAGGTGCTGATCGTCGACACCGAGTACGCGGAGTTCGCGCATCGTGCGGCGCTCGAGGTGCCGGGCCTGAAGATCGTCAGCGTGGCCGATGCGATGCCGGCCGATCCCGCGCGCTTCGCGGGCGCGACCGACTACGAGGCGTTCGTCGCAAGCGGCGACGCCGACTACGCATGGACGCCGCCCGCCGACGAATGGGAGGCGATCGCGCTGAACTACACGTCCGGCACGACCGGCGATCCGAAGGGCGTGGTCTACCACCATCGCGGCGCGTATCTCGCGGCGATCAGCAACATCCTGGAATGGGACATGCCGAAGCACGCCGTCTACCTGTGGACGCTGCCGCTGTTCCACTGCAACGGCTGGTGCTTCCCGTGGGCCGTCGCGGCGCGCGCGGGGGTGAACGTCTGCCTGCGCAAGTTCGACGCGAAGACGGTGTTCGACCTGATCCGCCGCGAACGCATCACGCACTATTGCGGCGCGCCGATCGTGCAGAGCGCGATCGCGAACGCACCGGCCGAATTCCGCGAAGGCATCGACCACACGGTGCATGCGATGGTCGCGGGCGCGGCGCCCGCGCCGGCCGTGATCGCGAAGATGAAGGAAATCGGCTTCGACCTGCTGCACGTGTACGGGCTGACCGAGGTGTATGGCCCGGCGACCGTGTGCGCGAAGCAGTCGCACTGGGAGGAACTGAGCGACGAGGATCGCGCGCGGCTCAATGCGCGCCAGGGCGTGCGTTATCACCTCGAAGCGGGCGCCACGGTGCTCGATCCCGACACGATGGCGCCGGTGCCGGCCGATGGCGAGACGCTCGGCGAGATCATGTTCCGCGGCAACATCTGCATGAAGGGTTACCTGAAGAACCCGAAGGCGACCGACGAGGCGTTCCACGGCGGCTGGTTCCATACCGGCGATCTCGCGGTGCTGATGCCGGACGGCTATATCCGGATCAAGGATCGCAAGAAGGACATCATCATCTCGGGCGGCGAGAACATCTCGAGCATCGAGGTCGAGGATGCGCTGTACCGGCACCCGGCGGTGGCGGTCGCGGCGGTCGTCGCGATGCCCGACCCGAAATGGGGCGAGGTGCCGTGCGCGTTCGTCGAGCTGCGCGAAGGCGCGAGCGCGACCGAGGAGGAGATCGTCGCGCATTGCAAGGCGCTGCTCGCGGGCTTCAAGGTGCCGAAGGCCGTGCGGTTCGGCGAACTGCCGAAAACATCGACCGGCAAGATCCAGAAATTCCAGCTGCGCAATGCGGTCGGATCGGACAAGGCGATCGATCTGGCGGGCGACGACAAGAAGTAGGCGATGGGCCGGCCGTTGCCGGCCAGCCGTTCTTCGTCATGCGTTCCGTTCGAGCCGGAACACGCTGACCGCGTCCGACAGGTGCGCGGCCTGGTCGCGCAGCGCGACGGCCGCGCGTTCGGCATCCGAGATCAGCATCGCGTTCTGCTGCGTCGCGTCGCCGATCTGCGTGACGGCCAGGTTGACCTGCTCGATGCCGGTCGATTGTTCGCGCGACGCGGCGCTGATCTCGCCGATCAGCGTGCGGACCTGGTCGACGCGCGCGACGATGTCGCGCATCGTGCCGCGTGCGGCCTCCGCGATCCGGTAGCCTTGCTCGACGGTCGTCGACGATTCGGTGCTCAGCGTGTCGATCTCCTTGACCGCGGCCGCGCTGCGCTGGGCGAGTGCGCGCACCTCGGCCGCGACCACCGCGAAGCCCTTGCCGTGTTCGCCTGCGCGCGCGGCCTCGACGGCCGCGTTCAGCGCCAGGATGTTGGTCTGGAACGCGATGCCTTCGATCGCGCCCGTGATCTCGGCGATCCGGCGCGTCGCGCGGCCGATGTCGTCCATCGTCGCGACCACGCGCTGCA
>NZ_JAAGPB010000368.1:0-8873 GCF_017104585.1 Burkholderia sp. Ac-20392 | reverse complement strand
CCGCGGCCGCACTGCTGCTCACGCTCGGCACGATGAACGCGTATTTCGCAGGCGCAGCGAAGCTCGGCGCGGCGCTCGGGCGTGACGGCGCGTTGCCCGCGTGGCTCGCGCAAGGCAGCCAGGTCGGCGGCGTCCCGCGCCGCAGCCTTGGCGTGATCGCCCTGCTCGCAGTTGTCGCCCTGGCGGCGACGACGCTGTCGGACGTCGGGCCGAAGCCGCTCGTGCTCGTCACGTCCGGATGCTTCGTGATGGTGTACGGGCTCGGCGCGGCCGCCGCGTTGAAACTGCTGCCGCGCGGCGGCATCGCATACCGTTGTGCGTGGGTTTCGCTGGTCGCGGTGGCCGGGCTGTTCCTGACGACCGGCTGGTACATTCTGTGCCCTTTGCTGCTCGCGGGCGGTGCGCTGCTCTATCTGCAGGTGGCCGGGCCGCGTCAGTGACCCGGCAGGTGCGCGCGGGCCGACACCTGCCCACGTGCGGGGACGCGCGGGCTGATCATGATCGAACCGCTGGACGGATTGCCGGCCGCTCCGCCGCGCGCATCACGCGTAAAAGCTCGACCTCGACCGTCCGCCGGTTCTTCGTGCCCGTCAGGCTGGCACCAGCTCGAAACTGAGCCGTTTGCCGAGCGCGGCGGCCGCGCTCGCGAGCGTGGCCAGCGTGAGGCTCGTGTCGGTTTCGTCGAGCAGACGGTTGAGCGCGGCGCGGCTGGTTTTCATCCGCGCGGCCATCGCGGTTTTCGTGATGTGCTGCGCCTTCATTTCCTGCCCGATCTGCCAGGCGATCACGCGCTTGATCGCGGTGGCGGTGGCCGCTTCGAGATTGCCGTCCTCCTCGAGGAAGGTATCGAAATCGCTGCCGATATGCGGATTGTTCGTGGTCGTCATGGGTACTCCAGTGCATGGCGTTGCCGGCAGCCTGACCGTCGAAGACGGTGCGTTCCGGCGCAACCGGGAAATTCAGATGGCGCGCATCAGCGCTTTCAGGCGCGCGACGGTGACATCGAGATCGTCCGACGGCGTGGCCCGCGACTGCTTGAAGAACCCGTGCAGCAGGACCATCGTGTCGCCGACGACCGTAAACAGCACGCGGGCGCTCCGCCCCGGCAGCATCACGCGGATCTCCCACAGATCCTGTGCCATCTTCCGGACCAGCGGCATGCCGAGCGGCCAGCCGAGTTGAACGGTCTTGATCTCTTCGCCGATCACCCTTCGCTCCGCATGCCCGAGCGCCTTCAGCCATTCGCGCACCGGCTCGTTGCCACGGGCCGTCTGGAAGAACCGCACGCCGAGCGTGACCTGGATCTGCTGTCTCGTCATCGTCCTGACACCAATCGTACCAAAATCGGTACGATATGCCAAGCACCACGAGGTCGGCTACTGACCAGATGGCCAATCCAGTCAGTTGCCGGGAACGGGAACGGGGCCGGGCCGCGCTTGCCGCACGGTCCACCGGGTCAATCGTCGCGACGAACCGGCTTGCGCGCCGCGCGTGACGTGCCGCCGGCACGCGTTTCGCCGAACCGCGACCTGGCGATGTCGCGCACGGCGTCGATCAGCGTCCGCGCGACCGGCGACGGCTGCGCATCGGTGCGCAGCACGAGCCCGACCGGCTCGTCGGTGCCCGCCGACGGCAGCGGCAGGCGTGCCAGCGCCCCGGCCGACAGGTCGTATTCGGCCGCATAGAGCGGCACGAACCAGACCGCGTCGTTCTCGAGCGCCAGCGCCCGCGCGACCGATACCGACAACACCTCGATGAACGAATCCAGCGGCGGCACGCCGCAAGCGCCGAGCAGTTGCTCGGCCGACTGGCGGATCAGCGTGCCGAATGGCGGCAGCACGACCGGATAGCGCGCGAGTTCGGCCGCCGGCGCCGCGCTCGAGAGCAACGGATGCCCGGCGCGCACGACGGCGACGAGCGGCTCGTTGTACAACTGCTCGAACGCGAGCCCGATCATCCGCTCCGGCTCCGACAGCCGTCCGATTGCACACTCGATCGCACCGGACTTCAGGCGCTCGAGCAGATCGGCGTTCGCGGCCGTCGCGATCCGCACGACGACGCGCGGCCAGCGCTCGGCGAGCGCCTTCATCAACGCGGGCGCGAGCGATGCCGCGACGGTCGGCAGCATGCCTATTTCCAGCGTCGCCGCGGCGGCCCCGCCTTCGCGCGCGAGCAGCCCGACGCCTTGCCGCAGCGCCAGTACGCACGCGCTCGCGTGCGGCATGAACAGTTGCGCCTCGCGAGTCGGCTGCGCACCCTGCCGGCCGCGCTCGAACAGCTTCACGCCGAGGATCGCCTCCAGCTCGGCGATCGTCTTCGAAACGGCCGGCTGCGTGATCGACAGGCTCTCGGCCGCCTTCTGCACGCCGCCCAACTGCGCGACCGCGAGAAAGCACTGCAAGTGCCGGAACTTGACGCGGCCGTCGGCGATACGGTTATTCATAACGAGTGGTTATGCGATTGACGATGAAATGCCATTTTGCATAACTTTTCGAATAGTCCCAAGCACTCGACGATGCGTCACGCATGACGCCGCAGTGCCTGGAAACCGGCCGGCTCCCACATCCGCTTCGCGATCAGCAAGCTGGTGCCGTGCTTTTGCGCGAGCGGTGCGGACGACGATTCCGCATGCAGCGCGGCCGCCTTGCTGCGCAGCCGGCGCAGCTCCAGTTCGAGCTCCGCGGAGGCGGCCTCCGTCAGCATCCCCTGCGAGAACGTCATCGTCTCGCCTTGCCCGTCGAAGCGGCTGTCGAGGAAATCGCCGAGTGCGTGCGCATGGAAGTACCGGCGGATCGGCCCGCCCGGCAGCCAGTCGAAATCGCGCGCGACGCGCACGCGAATCCGGTCGCCCGGCAACAGCGCGACGACGTTCATCCGGTCGAGCATCAGCAGGTATTTCACGCACTCGGCCTTCGTCACCTGATAGGCCGACACGATGTCCTGAACGGTCCAGTAGTTGATCGCGCAGACGGCAACGAGCAGCAGTTTGTCGTCCGACACCAGCAGTGCCTCCTGCTGCTCGGTCAGCACATGCAGCCTCGGCGCCGACGCGGACGCCTCCTGCACGAGCTCGGCCAGCGTGTAGCCGAGCAGTTGGGATATCTCCACGACACGCTCCAGCGTAAAGCGGCCGCTGGCGAACAGCCGCTTCACGCTGGTCTCGGAGACGTCGAGCGCACGCGCGACGTCGCGGTAGGTCATGCCCTGCGCCTTCAGCTGGCGCTTCAGCATGTCGATGAGTTGGGCGGTTTCGGTCATTTTGGTATCGAAAAATGATGCTCAAGGTCAGATATTAGGCCACCTTCGCACGCAGATGAACACTTTCGGATACTTGTCTGCATAATCCGCTCCGTGCTGTCACTGAACGACGGAGCCGAAATGACCACCCGAACCGAAACCGCTGCCTACGAATCGCATCACACCGCCCCGCGCGATGCCCGCGACACGGATCGCACGATGCCGCTCGCCACGGTCCGTACGCTGGCCGCCAGCGCGCACGTCGGGGATCTCGTGTTCATCCGCGTGCCGGCGAATGCGCCGCGCGACGCGGCCGGCGCGACGGGGGCGTGGGCCAATCGCTTCGGCATCGTCGTCGATACGTCGGGCGACGAGCCCTTGATCGCCGAATCCGCGTTTGCGTGGACAAAGCTCACGCCGCTGTCGCGCTTCGTCGCCCGGACCGACGGCGGACGCATCGCGCTGGCCCGTCGCGTCGCGGCACCGACCACCGATGCGCAGCGCCAGCTTCACTCAACGGCCGAACGGCGGATCGACGCGCTGCTCGGCAACCGCTTCAACCTGCGGACGCGGCGCGGCTTCTGCGCCGACTACGTGAGCGACGTGCTCGGCGCCGACCGGGACGCGACGCCGGCCGCACTGCTGCGCAGCGGCACGCTGTCACTCGAATTCGACGGGATCGTGTTCGATCCCGGCCGCCAGTCATAACAGGCGCTCAGGGAGACCGGATAACAACAAGAACGACAACACAAAAAAGCAGCGACGGGCTGGCTGGAGGGCCGTGCACGGGGTCGTCACCGACGACGCGAAGCCCGATCGCTTTTTCCGCCGGACAGGCATCCTGTCCGGCGGAATTTTCATTGGCGCGTCGAACATAACGAACGGTTATGCGATTCGCGAAAAAAGGTCATTTTGCATAACTTTCCGGATTGGCTACAGTCGTGCCATCCACTTCGCGAAATACCTATCAGGAGACGCCCGATGGATTCCCCCACGATCCTCACGCCGCGCGACTGGCCGTCGCATCCGGCCTATGTCCACCCCGAGTACCGTTCGTCGGTGAAGCGCGGCCCGACCCGCCCGCTGATCCCGCTGAAGGAGAAGCTTCGCGACCAGTACGCGCCCGTCTACGGCGCCGACGATCTCGGCGCGCTCGACCATGACCTGACGAAGAACGCGGTGAAGAACGGCGAGCCGCTCGGCGAACGCATGGTCGTCACGGGCCGCGTGCTCGACGAAGGCGGCAAGCCGGTGCGCAACACGCTCGTCGAGGTGTGGCAGGCGAACGCAGCCGGCCGCTACGTGCACAAGATCGACCAGCACGATGCGCCGCTCGACCCGAACTTCCTCGGCGCGGGCCGCTGCCTGACCGACGACGAAGGCCGCTACCGCTTCCTGACGATCAAGCCCGGCGCGTATCCGTGGGGCAACCATCCGAACGCGTGGCGCCCGAATCACATCCACTTCTCGCTGTTCGGCGATTACTTCGGCTCGCGTCTCGTCACGCAGATGTACTTCCCCGGCGACCCGCTGCTCGCGTACGACCCGATCTTCCAGGGCACGCCCGAGGCCGCGCGCGATCGCCTGATCTCGCGCTTCTCGATGGACCTCACCGAAGAAGGCTATGCGCTCGGCTACGAGTTCGACATCGTGCTGCGCGGCCGCGACGCTACCCCGATGGAGCGCTGAACCATGACGACGCTGAAGCAAACCCCTTCGCAGACGGTCGGCCCGTACTTCGCGTACGGCCTGTGCCCGCAGCAATACGACTACGACCTGAAGAGCCTGTTCACGCCGACGATCGCCGCGGCCCACGCCGAAGGCGAGCACGTGCTGCTGGTCGGCCAGGTGTTCGACGGTGACGGCAACGTCGTCGGCGACGCGGTGCTCGAATTCACGCAGGTGGACAGCGCGGGCCGCTACCCCGCCTCGCGCGACGACATCGCGAAATTCGGCTTCACGGGTTTCGCGCGAGTCGGCACCGGCACCGATGCGCAGCAGCGCTTCGTCGTCGAGACGGTGAAGCCGGGCCGCCTCGCCGCAGACGAAGCGCCGCACATCAACGTGACCGTGATGATGCGCGGGATCCTCACCCACGCGTTCACGCGCGTGTACTTCGACGACGAAGCCGCCGCGAACGCAGCCGACCCCGTGCTGAATGCCGTGCCGGCCGAGCGCCGCGCGACGCTCGTCGCGAAACGCGACGCGCAGCCGGGCCGCCCGGTCGTCTACCGCTTCGACATCCGCATGCAGGGGCCGGACGAAACCGTGTTCTTCGACGTGTGACGCGCGAGCCGGCTTGCGCCGGCTCCGCCCGCTACCCCAACGCCGCGTGGCGCGATACCAACAGGCATCGCACCACGCGGCGTTTTTCATGCTCCGTCGCCATCATTCGATGCTGCGGCGCATCGCGTCCGGCCAAGGGTGCGAATGCCCGTTGTCGCGGGCTTGTGCCCCCTGCATCGAACGCGCGATTGAAACGTATGCTGCGACAGCACACAAGTCGTCAGTCGGACACGATATCGTTTGCGCGTTATGCGGCGTATTCTTCGCTATCCGCAACGCTTCAATGAGATTGAATCGGAACAGGCAACAATTACGCATGTAATGCGCGACTCCGGCCGGCAGGCCGTGCGCGCATTTTTTTCTGACCGAGTGCCTTTAAACGCGTCTGACCGAAGTTGGCAGGCGCGTATTTTTTTGGCGGTAACCGGCGCGCCCGCGTGACGTGCGCCGATTCCTTCCGGCTAGCGCCGAATCTCCAGATAGCGGCTCGGCGTGTCACCCAGAATGCGGCGAAACGCCGACGTGAACGCGCTGGCGCTCGCGTACCCGAGATCGAGTGCGACGCGCGTGACCGGCTGCCCGTCGCTCAGGCGCGCGATCGCCGCGAGCATGCACACCTGCTGGCGCCATGCGGCAAAACTCACGCCCGTCTGCGCGCGGAACTGCCGCGTGAACGTGCGACGGCTCACGCCGGCGTCGGCGGCCACCTGGTCGAGATCGGCCGCGATCGACGGCGACGCGAGCAGGTGCCGGCACACCTTCGCCAGCCGTGCGTCGGCCGGCAGCGGCGCATGCAGCGACAGGCGCGGCATCGTCGCGATTTCCGCGACCAGCAGCTCCATCAGCTTGCCCGCACGCCCGTCGACGTCGTACAGCGCCGGCAGGTCGATCGCATCGTCGATCAGTTGCCGCAACAGCGCGGACACGCCATAGACACCACACTGGTCGGGCAGGCCCGCCTCCTGCGCGGCGTCGCCGGACACGAACGTGTTGAGCATCGTGACCGGCCCGGTCATCGTCATTTCGTGCCGCACGCCGGCCGGCACCCAGCACGCGCGCTGCGGCGGCACCAGCCAGCGCCCATGCGGCGTCGACACGCTGATCGTGCCGCGCGACGCGAACGCGAATTGCCCGCGCCCGTGTGCGTGCTCCGGAAACGTCGTGCCCGCCGCATAGTCGTTCGCGGTCACGACCACGCTCCGGGGAATGTTTTCGTAGGGATCTAGCAGCGTATTTCTCAAGGCCCGAATTCCATCATCAATGACCCGATATCGAAGGCGGGTCTCCTTCGCGCGATCTACGATCCGCTCCACCCTTGCGCAACCTGACGGCCGCAGGACCCGTCGGCCTGATCGGCCGGATTACCACTGCATCGGAGCGGACATGCCGAATACGTTTCATCGCGTGGGGGACGGCCCCCACCCTGTTCTTGTACTGCCCGGCTGGTTCGGCGACGCCCACGCGTTCGAACCCGTCGAAGCGTGGCTGTCGCGTGAACTCTTCAGCTATGTGTTCATGGACTACCGCGGTTACGGCCGCATGCGCGACGCAGCGGGCCACTACACGATCGACGAGATCGCCGCCGACGCGCTCGCGCTGGCCGACACGCTCGGTTTCGCGACCTTCAGCATCGTCGGCCATTCGATGGGTGCGATGGCGGCCGAGAAAATCGCCGTCATGGCGCCCGGGCGTGTGCGCGCGCTGGTACCGATCACGCCCGTGCCGTGCGGCGGCCTGCCGTTCGACGCGGAGAAACGCGCGCTATTCGAGCGCGCCGCCGACCACGTCGCCGATCGCCGGACCATCATCGATCGCAGCACCGGCGGCCGCCTGCCCGCCGCCTGGATCGAGTGGAAAGCGGCGTATTCGGCAGCCCGTTCGTCGCCGCCGGCGTTCGGCGCGTACTTCCGCGCGTGGGCCGATACGGATTTCAGCGACGAGATCGCCGGCGTCCATCCGGTGAAAGTGCTGATCGGCGATCACGACCCGGCGTTCGACGCGGCACTGATGGCCCGCACCTACCTGCAGCGTTATCCGCTCGCCACCGTCGCTGTGCTGCGCAATGCGGGCCACTATCCGATGAACGAGACGCCGCTCGCGCTGGTCGCGGCAATGGAAACGTTCCTGCTCGCCGTGACGGCAAACCCCGTCGGCAACCACTGACGACGCGCGGCGCGCAAGCCGCATCGCGGTCGCGCGCATCACCGCAACATGAACGACATCGCCGACAAACTGTTCAGCGTGCGCACCACATGCTCGACCGAAGGCCCGTCGAAGCGCAGCGTCACCGCATCGACGCGCTCCAGCGACGGCAGCACGCAGAACAGGTCGGCCTGCGCCGCCGTCTGCACGCGCAGCGTGCAAGCGGCCGGCGTGGGCCGATGGGCGCCGGCGCGCACGCCAGCCGACAGTGCGTGCGCGACCGTTTCGCGCGCGGCGCTTGCGATCCGCGCACATGACGCGGAAGGCGTGAGCGTATCGCCGCTCGACGCGCCGCCGGCCGTCTTGACCGTCTCGAAATGCGCATCCGGAAACAGCGGCTGCGTTTCCTCGGCGAACACGTCGTCGCCCGTGGCCAGCGCGACGTGCGCGCCGTATTCCCGCGCCAACGCACCGTACAGCCCGGCTTCGCCGAGCTCGATGCCGTTCAGCCACACCTGCGTGAACGCGAAGCTGTTGATCGTGTGCGCGAGTACGCCGCGCGTCTGCGACTTCGCGTGATAGCCGATCATGAACACGAGGTCGGGCTGCTGTTCGAGGCCCGCCATCATCCCGAGCGTGCGCGGCTTGCCGAGCACGACGCGCGCACGCGCATCGAGCCCGTCGGGCAGCAGGTTGCGGAAGCCGCCATGCGAGTCGTTGACCCACACCGCCTGCGCGCCGCCCATGAACGCGCCTTCGATCGCTGCGTTCGCCTCGGCGGTCATCCAGCGGCGCGCGCGCTCGTATTCCGGATTGCCGGCGCGCGTCTGCTCGGTGGCGAATACGCCGGCGACGCCTTCGATGTCGGTCGAAATCAGGATCTTCATGACTGGGTAAGACGTCCTTCGTAGCCTTCGTTGAACAGGCGATCGAGATCGGGCACCGCGTCGCGCAGCGATTGCCGCACGTGGCCGTCGCGCCCGGCCACGGTCACGGCCTGCAGCAATGCATCGGCGATCGCGTGCTCGACGCTTTCGGCTGCGGCCATGAACAGCGGATCGAGCGCCGCGTCGGCAACGAGGGCCGGCAGCGCGAGGGTCGATGCGTCGTGCGCGATCGTGTAGGCGGTGGAGAATGCGAGCGCGATGTCGCCGCTGCCGTGCCCGTAGACCGAGCCCGTGCGGGCCAGCCCCGCACCTGCGCGGCGC